>JBJFAG010000079.1:0-4285 GCA_051887795.1 Candidatus Coproplasma sp.
CCGTCTACGGCGAGATGAGAGAGGTGTTCAGAGAGGACTATGCCGCAGTCGAAAGGCTGTCCGAGCTGTCGGCGCAGCTCGCTTCGGCAGAGTACGGCGGCAGTGAGTATACGGTGCTCTCGGCTAAGATTGAGGCGTTGAATAAATACCTTTCAAGCAGAGATTGCTTTAACGTAGACGTAAAGATTAAGACCGTGTTGAACGGTATGGGCTTTGAAAACTTTTACGACAGGCGTATCGACGGTATGTCGGGCGGCGAAAAGACGAGGTTAAAGCTCGCAAGGCTTTTGCTGGAGAGCCCCGACCTGTTGGTGCTCGACGAGCCCACCAACCACCTCGATATCAATACTCTGTATTGGCTGGAGGACTACCTTGCCGCCTTTAAAGGTGCGGTGTTCGTCGTCTCCCACGACAGATATTTTTTAGACAGGCTGATTAAAATCACGCTTGAGATAGAGAATAAAAAGCTCTTTTCCTACAAGGGCAACTACTCCAAGTACAAAATTTTAAAGGCTGAAAAGTACGACAGGGAGTTGAAGGAGTACGAACGCCAACAGGAAGAGATTAAAAAACTGCAGACCTACGTCGACAAGAACATAGTCAGGGCAACGACGGCGAAGAGTGCGCAGAGCAGGGTTAAACAGCTTGAGCGTATGGAAGTGCTGGAAAAGCCCTACCTCCCGCCCAGGCCGCCTAAATTCAATTTTACGTTTGAAAGGAACACCGCAGAGGAGGTGCTGTCCGTTAAGGATTTGGACCTCTCCGCTGGCGATAAACAGCTTATATGTGGGGGTCAACTTACCATTCGCCGTGGGCAGAAGGTGGCAATCTTAGGCGAGAACGGTGCGGGCAAATCTACCTTTTTAAGGGCGATTACGGAAGGTAACAGCGCAATAAATATAGGGCGGTTTGTTCAGCTTGCCTACTACGACCAGGAGATGGCAAACCTGAATGCCGACAACACCGTTTTGCAGGAGCTGTGGGAGAGGCACGTGGGCTATTCCCAGACCGAAGTCCGTTCGGCATTGGCCCGCTGCGGGCTGTACCCCGAAGATATAGATAAAAGGGTTGCAGACCTTTCGGGCGGGGAGCGGGCAAAGCTCGCCCTGTGCGTGTTTGAAAATGCAAGGGGCAACGTGCTTCTATTGGACGAACCTACCAACCACCTTGATTTGCCTGCAAGGGAGAGCCTGGAAGAGGCGTTAAAGGCCTTTGAAGGTACGGTTATATTTGTCTCTCACGACAGATATTTTATCTCTGCTATAGCCGATTACGTCGTGGAGCTTGAAAACAGAGCTTTAAACTTCTACGAAGGCGGCTACGAGGGGTACAAAAAGGAGAAGGAGAGGCTTGCCGCCCTGGCTTTAAAGGCGGAGGAAGAGTTAAGACAGAAAAATTTCGAAGAGGAGCGGGAGAGAAGCTACCGCTCTAAAAAGGACAGGGCGCAGGAGGCAAAGCTAAAAGCCGAGATAAAAGCGGTTGAAGCGGAGATATTCGCTAACGAACAGCTTGAGAGGGAGCTTTCCGAAAAGCTTTCCGACCCTAACACTGCGGCTGAGTACGACAAGCTTGCCGAAGTGTTGAATAAATTAAACGACGTGCAGAAAAAACTTGAACAGCTGTATGAAAGGTACGGCGAATTAATAGGATAGGGGGTACTATATATGGGTATCTTTGATAAATTCAAGAAGAACAAAAACAGTGAAACGGCGGCTGCGGCTGCCGAAACGGTACAGGATGCTTACGAAGCGGTTGACAACGTCGAGTATGCGGACAATAAGCAAAAACAGGAAAAGAAGAAAAAGAGTTTAATAGGCACTATCGGGGATTTAACCGATACGGCCAAGGGTTTTCTATCCACTTTCGAAGAATTTTATACTGCCTGGATTAAGCCCATTATAGACAACAGGGTACATATCAAACGGCGTTGGAACGGATTGGTTACGGCAATCTCCGTAATCTTCTTCCTGCTCTACGTACCCATACTGCTCTTTACCAAAATTTCAAAGGGGTTGTCGCTCGGTTGGGATATAGCCCTCTACACCTGCATCGGCGTATACGTCGTGGCGGTGGTTGTAATGCTTATAATTACTATCGCGTCGGGTAAGAGTTCGAGTACGCAGGCCTCCAAGCGCTGGCGTAAGGCAAGCGGAATTATACTGTTTTTAGTGCGTATCGCCTCGGTTGCACTGAGTATTACCGCAATCATCATTTCGGGCAGCGGGGAGAGTAGTGCGCTGGATACGATTTTGATGGTGCTGGCGATTACTTCAATAGTATTCACCTCTCTATCCCTTATCTTCGGTGGTGCGGTGGGCTTCTTCAAATGGCTTATATCCCCTGCAAAAATCAGGCATAAGTTCTCCTACGTGGCGTTCGAGTGGAAGCAGCTGCACGACGAGGGTAAGAGAAACCAGGATAAGAGATTTAAAAGAATGTATACCAAGCATGGCGAAAGGGTTGCGGCCTGCCTTGACAATTACTTGTTGCCCGCATTGGGCAAGGTGTATATAGATACCGTTGACGAGGATAAGATAGAGGGCGTGTTAAACTCCGTACCCGAAGAGGATCTGAATATATGCGAATGGGCCTTCAAGGACCTGTTCGACTATGCGTTAAACTGCAAATATGTGGCCGTTAACCCCTGTGAAAGCATGGAGTTGGAGGGCGATATTCTTAAGGAAAAACAGCCCAAGCGCCAGAAGGCGGACGGGGAAAAGAAAACGGGATTTTTCTCGCTGTTCAAGCGCAAGGCAACGCCTGACCAGGCCGAGGACGAACAGAGCGAGGAAGAGGAATAATTTGAGTTAATCACGCCATATTCCGCAGTCAATCAAATAATCAGCAATTAAAAACGGCTTTCCGCCCGTCAGGCGGAAAGCCGTTTAGCTTTATTGATTTAATTAAAACTCAATGGTCTTTGCGATATACGCTTCAAGCTCGTCAACAGAGAGTCTTATCTGCTCCATTGAATCCCTGTCGCGTATGGTTACGGTGTTGTCCTCAAGCGTGGTGAAGTCAACGGTGATACATAAGGGGGTACCGATTTCGTCCTGCCTTCTGTAGCGCTTGCCGATTGAACCCGTTACGTCGTAGGTTACCGAGAATTTTTTAGCAAGGTTTCTGTAGATCTCGTCCGCCTTTTCGGAGAGGTTTTTCTGCAAGGGAAGGATTGCCGCCTTGTAGGGAGCGAGGAAGGGGTGTAACCTCAATACCGTTCTGACGTCCTTTTTCGCCTCGTCTAAGACCTCCTCGTCGTATGCGTCTGTGAGGTATGCAAGTACCATTCTCTCAACGCCTAAAGAGGGTTCTATTACGTAGGGAACGTACTTTTCGTTGGTTACGGGGTCGGTGTATTCCATGCTCTCACCGCTCTCCGTCTGGTGCTGTGTCAGGTCGTAGTCCGTCCTGTCCGCAATGCCCCACAGCTCGCCCCAGCCGAATGCGAATTTGTATTCGAAGTCGGTGGTAGCCTTGGAGTAGAAGCACAGCTCTTCGGGGGAGTGATCGCGAAGTCTTAAATTCTCTTCCTGCATGCCGAGGGAGAGGAGGAAGTTTTTGCAGTATTCCTTCCAATAGCCGAACCACTCTAAGTCAGTTCCGGGTTTGCAGAAAAATTCAAGCTCCATCTGCTCAAATTCCCTGACGCGGAAGATGAAGTTGCCGGGGGTAATCTCGTTTCTGAACGATTTACCTATCTGGCCTATACCGAAGGGTACCCTCATACGCGACGAACGCTGAACGTTTTTAAAGTTAACGAATATACCCTGTGCGGTTTCGGGGCGGAGGTATACGGTGTTAGTGGTGTCCTCGGTTACGCCCTGGAACGTCTTGAACATAAGGTTGAACTTTCTGATAGAAGTAAAGTCTTTGTTGCCGCATACGGGGCATCTTACGTCGTGTTCTTCAATGAATTTTTCAAGGGCGTCGTTGTCCATGCCCTCAACCTTGACGTCAAGGTTGTGCTTTGCTACGTAAGCCTCAATGAGGTTATCGGCGCGGTGCCTGGTCTTGCAGGCACGGCAATCCATAAGGGGGTCGGAAAATCCGCCAAGGTGTCCGCTCGCCTTCCAGGTGCGGGTATTCATAAGTATTGCACAGTCAAGTCCGGTATTTAAAGTACTCTCCTGCACGAACTTCTTCCACCATGCTTTTTTAACGTTGTTTTTAAGCTCTACGCCTAAAGGGCCGTAGTCCCAGGTATTGGCGAGACCGCCGTAAATTTCACTGCCGGGGAAGATAAAACCCCTGTTTTTGCATAAAGCCACAAGCTTTTCCTGCGTTA
>JBJFAG010000080.1:0-17697 GCA_051887795.1 Candidatus Coproplasma sp.
CCTATTCGGGCTGTATTTCATACTTGCGGCAATCGTACCCATGGTGGAACAGCAGCTGCTCGTTCACGCTGCATTCTATGATACGGTGCCGTCTTTATACGTGTTCCTGCCCTTCTTTATCTTCTCTGTTTACGCGGGGGCTAAGTCGTTTACAAATGCGGGTAGGTGTGCGGATATATGCCTTCCAATCTTTCTGGTTGCCGTTACGGCAATGTTAGTTATGTCTGCAGGGCAGGGGGAATATTCCAACCTCTTACCCGTCTTTTCCCATTCGATAGGGGATATTGCGGGGGGAATGCTCGGTTCGGTGTTCAAGTATGCGGACAGCGCCTTTTTGCTCGTCTTTATGGGCTGCTTCCGCTATAAAAAGGGGGATGCGGCAAGGATAACCATATCCTATGCCCTGGGCGGGTTAATCGTCATTGCCCTGCTTGCCGTCTTTTATGCCGTCTATGGGGCAATGGCGCCGTCAAGGACCTTTTTACTCAACGAGATCTCCGTATTTTTCCCCGCCGTAAGCTACGTGGGCAGAATTGATTTGGTGCTGCTATATGCCTTGGATATCGTAATTTTATTTGCAATCGTCCTGCATATTCAGGCAAGCGTTCACTGCCTTAGCCTTGCCTTCGGGTGGGATAAGCGTTCGGTGTTCTCGCTGGGGGTAAACGCGGTGTTAATCGTCATCACCTTTGTGGTTAACAATAAGTTTTCCCCGCTGTATCAGGCTGCTTCAAGGTGGTTCTGGATACCTGCCTTAATCTTTGCCTACCTATTGCCGCTTCTGGCCTGGGCGCTGAAACGGAGGGAGAGATGAAAAAAGAGAGCTTTTTTAAACGGTTGAGCGGTATGTTTATCGCCCTGTTGATTATAGTGCTTTCCGCACTCTTTTTTACCAACGACTTCGGGTTGGTCGATCTGCGTAAAACTTCGGTAATAATCGGCGTGGGGATAGACTTTGAGGGGGATGACGAGCTGGTGTTAACCGCCCAACTTGCGGTACCTATGCCCGCCGAAAACGGGGAGAATACCCAATTCACCTGCGTGACGGGCAGGGGGATTTCGGTTGCAGAGGCGTTAAACGACGTCAACGTCAAGACGGGGTTTTATCCCAAATTAGTGTTCTGTAAACTGATAATCATTGGCGAAAGCTGTTTTGATAAGGACATCAATTCCCGCCTTAATTACTTTTTCTCCAATGAGTATTCGGGGTTGACGCCCAAGATTGCGGCGTGCAAGGGCAAGGCGGGCGACCTGTTTTCCATGCAGCTGCCCTATGGCGATTCGGTAACCGACTCGCTTGACAGACTGCTTTCCGACGAGGCTATAAAGTCCGCAAACGTCTCCGCGGCTAACCTTAATAAGTTCGGCCAGGGATATTATTCAAAGAGCGGTGCTTCGTACATGCCGTATATCGAGGTGAGCGGCGGCGAAGGTGAGCAGGGTCAGGCCGAAGGGCAGGGCGAAAGCGGCCAGGGCGATTCGCAGGCTCAAGGGGCAAAGAGCGGCAAGGAGGTTGAGTTCTTCTGCGGAAAGACTGCCGTATTTAATAGGGGTAAGCTTGCGGGGATATTAAGCGAGCAGCAGGCCTTTGCCTTTAACCTTTTGAACGGGGATATACGTCGGACATACGTACCCTGCGGGGAGGGTGAAGGGGCGGTTACCATCAGCATCCGCAACTGCAAGGGCGGAATTTCTTTAAAGGTTGAAAAGGGCGTGCCTGTGCTGACGCTGTCCTTCTCGGCGGCCGCAAAGGTGCAGGACGACAGGGTAAAGCGGGATAAACAGCGGGGCGAGGAGGAGACGCCCAAAGAGGTTTTACGCCTGGGCGAAGAGACTATAAAATCATTTATGGAGGGCTTGTATGCATATACCCGCAATATTGACTGCGATGTGTTGGGTGCGAAGGATCTTCTTTATAAAAAACGCAACAAATACTACCAGGCGCTGGCCGAAAACTTAACAAAGAGCTTGACAATAGTGTACGATATCAAGCTTCGCTCGGCGGGGTAAATCGGGTTGGTTAAGGCATATTACGGGGTGTAAATAAAAAAAGTGGGCGCAACCCCAAGGGTTGCGCCCACCGCCTTTTACGTTAATGCATTACGTGTTAAGATGTGCAAGTGTTTCGATAATCAGCTTTGCAAGCAATTTAACGTCGTTTTCGGTTACGTTTTCGCCCTGATTTGCGGTGAGTATTTCCGCAGTCTTTTTGGCCCCGTCGCCCAAAACGTCCTTGCCTATCGCCTCTGCAATAAGCTTTGCAACGTTCTCCACGCTGTCCGAAGGTACGTACCCTGCAATGAGTGTTGCAATTACCCCTTCAGTGGCAGAAG
The DNA here is from genome assembly GCA_051887795.1 of Candidatus Coproplasma sp. Lineage (GTDB taxonomy): Bacteria > Bacillota > Clostridia > Christensenellales > Borkfalkiaceae > Coproplasma. The sequence continues at coordinate 2,334 of JBJFAG010000080.1, forward strand.
TCTGGCTTTTATTCTGCAAAAACTGTTCATAGCAGACGTATATTAGCGTGGATAGCGCCCCTACCGAAAAGCCGTGTTCTAAGACGGCGACGTAGTTTTCGATTAGGTACTCAAAGCTTAAATGCCTTACCCCTGCATAGGTTGCGTAAAGGATAGTGCCGAATAAAAAGGGCAGAAAGGTAAACACCTTTTTGTTGCACTTTTTCAGCAGAGTCTTTTTGGCAAGCTGAACTAAAAGCGAGGTAAACGCCGCAAGCACAATGACGTCAAACCCGTAAAAGGCAAACGCATCTATAATTTGAAAAATGCTCATATTTTCCTCCTTTTTCAAAGGCAAGCGTTTTTAAAGAAAAATTCATTTTCTTCCCGACGCGAAAAAAATACTTGCTTTCAAATTATTTGCCGTGCCTAATTATAAATCGTTTACAGGGTTATAAAACACCGATAGAGAAAATAAAAATAAAATTAAACCGTTACTTTTTCACTTGCGAAAGTATACGTCTATATGTTAAAATTTTACCATGAGAATGCATAGAAAACACAATTTAGATACAAGGTTAGAGGGCTGTACCGATATTCTGTTCTTACCCGACGTTGCGGATAAGAATATGAAAAAGTCGGTTGAGCAGAAGGAGTATTTAAACTTCGGACTGATATTCGGCAACGATAACCCTGTCGAGCTGGAGATAGGCTGCGGCTTCGGTTCGTTTATTTGCGAGCTGGCAAGGCGTAACCCCGACGTCAACTATATTGCGGTGGAAAAGATTTCCAACGTGGTGGTATCCGCCGCCGAGAGGGCGAAAAAGGAGGGAATTAAAAATATCTATTTCCTCAACTGCCCCGCAGAAGTTCTGCCCAAATACATACCCGACGGCCTGGTCGGAAAGATTTATTTGAATTTCTCCACGCCGCTGCCCAAGAAGGGGTATGCAAAACAACGGTTAACCCACCCCCGCTTTCTGGAGAAGTATAAGCTCTTATTGCCCAAGGGCGGCGTAATTGCCCAAAAGACCGACGATAGGGATTTTTATTTGTTCTCGCTTGAAAGCTACAGGCAGTGCGGCTTTGAAATTTTGGAGAGCTGCGAGGATTTAACCGCCCTTGCAGACCCCGAAAACATAGTAACCGAATACGAGCAAAAGTTCATAAGTCTCGGTAAAAATATATATAGGATAATAGCAAAGTATTAAATGGAACCCATATATATCGTACTCATCTGCATTGGCTCGGTGCTGCTGATAGCGGCCGTTGCATTGTTTATCTATCTGTCCAACAACCTTCTGCACACCTCTGTTTACGAGGTGGAAAGCCCTAAGATTGAAAATGCGGTTAAAATCGTTCACCTCTCCGACCTGCACGGAAAGGCGTTCGGCAAGGGCAATTATAAACTGTTGGAAAAGATTAAGGCTCATTCCCCCGATCTGATAACCATTACGGGTGATATTATTCACAAGTACAGGGACAGGGATATCAAGGTTGCTTTAGAATTGGTGGAGGAGCTTGTTAAAATTGCGCCCGTCTACTACGTGAGCGGCAACCACGAAATGCGCAACAAGCGCTACCGCGTTTTAAAGGAGAGAATTGCGCTTGCAGGCGCCTGCGTTCCGGAGGGTAAGGCCATAAGCGTTAACGGTATAACGCTGTGCGGCGTCAACTGTGCGGACATCAAGGGCGGAAAGTTCTTTCATATTTTAGACGGAAACGGCGGTGACGGGAGTTTTAAACTGCTTCTTGCACACCTTCCGCAGTATATTCAGAAGTATGCCCTGGCGGGGTTCGACTGCGTTTTATGCGGTCACGCCCATGGCGGACAGTGGCGCATACCCTTCACCAATATCGGCATATTTGCCCCCGGCCAGGGGCTGTTCCCCAAGTACAATTCGGGCGTTTACACCTGCGGAGATATGAAGGAGATTGTCAGCAGGGGTCTGGGCAATTCCCAATGCCCTATTCGCCTTTTTAACCGCCCTGAAATCGTAGTGGTGGAGTTGAAGGGAAATAAACAAAATCAAGTTGGGTAAGGTATATTGCCCGCTCAATGAAGAAATAGTAAGATTGAACGTAACAAAAAGCAAACTTAATTCAACAAAAAAGGCAATCTATAAACGCAACAAATAAGCAAAAGCAATCGCAACAAAATAGAAAACCTAAACGCAACAAATAAGCATATTTAAACGCAACAAAAAAAAGCACACCTTGAACGGTGTGCTTTAATTATTTTTACGTGACTTACTTGATTAAAAGAGCCATAATAGCCTTGATGGCGTGCAGCTTGTTTTCGGCCTGGTCGTATACAATGCTCTGCTTGCCGTCTATGACGTCGGCGGTGACTTCCACGCCTCGCCTTGCGGGCAGGGGGTGCATAAATAACGCCGTGCCGCTCGCCTGGGCCATAATGCGGTTGTTTACCTTATAGGGCGCCATAATCTCCGCCTCTTCAGCCTCGATAGCGCTGTGATAGCTGTAGCTGTTGGTATAGATTATGTCGGCATTCTTTGCAGCGAGCATGGGGTCGTCGGTCACTTCAATCGTGCCGTACTGCTCTGCCTTGGTCAGGTGTTCTGCCTTTAAAGGATAGGCCGAGGGGTTGGCGATTGCAACCTGCATACCGCACTTTACCGCACCCATGACAAGCGAAGCTTCAACGTTGCAGCCCTTGCCTATGTAGGCAAGCTTAAGGCCCTCAAGCCTCTTTTTCTTCTCCCAGATGGTATATAAATCGCCCATTACCTGCAGGGGTACGCAGTCGTCGTTTGAAGAGTTTAATATGGATAGGGGTACGAGCTTTTCAAACCTGTCCAGATCCTTTTGCGGTATTCCCCTTGTAACCAGTGCGCCTATGTCGTAGCGGGAGAGGACGTTAAATAAGTCGTCAATGTTCTCGCCAAGGCGTAAATCGTTTTCGCTGTAGGGCAGGTTAACGCTGTCGCCGCCCAGCTGTTTAACGCCTATTTCAACTGCGGAACGGGTACGCAGAGATGAGTCGCCGAACAGCAGTGCAACCGTTACACCCTGCAATATGCTGGTGTTTTCGTGTGCGGCAAGCTTGGCCTTCATCTGTCTGGTGGCATATAAAATTTCGAACAATTCCTCGGTCGAATAGTCCGCAAGCCTGGTCATATGTTTTTTAGTTAAGGAATAATGTGGGGTGTACCTGTTAATATCCATAGTTCTCCTTATACCCTGCTCATCTTGATTTTATGGGGATTTGCAGGGTTTTAACCGATTTTATTTTATCATAACAGCTCTTTTAAATCAAGCTTTTGGCATAGAATATATACAGCCGCAGTAGTTTTGGCGGTAGAGCGAGTGCTGATTTGACAGCTCAATACTCCTTAGATATCCGTTTCTCTTTTTAAAATCGGAGGGCAGCCAGCTCACCCCGTGCTTTTGCGCCAGGGCATATCCGATTGCGTTAATCAACTGTTCGTCCTTCAACGGGCTGATGGTTAATGTGGTGGTAAAGAAGTCGTAGCCCAGCCTTTCGGCTTCAACGGCGGTGCGCTCTAAACGGAGCGTAAAACACTTTTCGCACCGCTCCCCGCCCTCGGGGCAGAGTTCTGACCCGGAAACGGCATTGTAAAAGGTGCGGGTGTCGTGTTCGCAGTCGGCAATATCCGCCCAGCCCGTCTCTTCAATAAAGCGGATAAGCTCCCCCTTTCTTTTTAAGTACTCCTCGTCCTCAATGTTGGGGTTGTAGAAGAATACCGTGACGGAAAAGTAGTCCTTAAGTTTCTCTAAACAGGCAGAGGAGCAGGGTGCGCAGCACGCGTGAAGAAGAAGTTTAGGCTTAGAACCGTTAAGGCCCTCTATTAACTTTTGTTGCTCTCTATCGTAGTTGATTTTATTCATATCGACCTATACTAATTATAGCAAATAGATTTTTTAAATGCAATACTTTGCTTTAATTTGTGTGGCGATAGGCGGGGTTAGTTAATCGGATAGGTGAATTTTTTAAAAAAATTAAAAAATCACTGTAATTGCGGTTGTTAAATTCCCTCCTTCCGTGTTAAAATAAAAGGGTATTTATATATAGTAATGTTTACTGGGGGTTAATTATGGCTAATTTACAGCTTAATTCGGTAAGTAAAATATATCCTTCGGGCGCTCTTGCGCTGTACAAGGCAAACTTCTCGTTATCGGACAGCGAGTTCATCGCAGTGGTAGGCAGTGAGAAGAGCGGCAAATCCACACTTTTAAGACTGATTGCGGGATTGGAGGACGTCACCGACGGCCAGATAGTTGTCGGCGGTAAGGACGTTACCAAAATCGATTCCAAGGAGAGGGACATTGCAATGATATTCCAGGGCAATACCCTATACCCCTCTCTCAACGTGTTTGAAAACTTAGCTTATGGCTTGAGGTTGAGAAAGACTTCCCAGGCCGTAATCGAACAGAGGGTAAGGTCTGCGGCGGAAATCCTCGGCCTTACGGATATTTTGTTCCGTAAGCCTAAGATGCTTACGGCATCCCAGAAGCAGCTCGTCGCTTTCGGCAGGGCTATTGTCAGGGAACCCAAGCTCTACCTGTTGGACGACCCCATCTCCGGACTTTCTCCTGAAATAAGGGCCCAGCTCCGCTCCGTTCTTATCAATCTGCAGATGCGTATGAAGGGTACCTTCGTGTATGCAACCAAGAACGTTAACGAGGCGATAACCATGGCAACCCGTATAGTTGTGTTGAGGGACGGCTTCGTTCAGCAGATTGACACCCCTGCAAATTTATACGACTATCCCGCCAATGCGTTCGTTGCCTTTACTATCGGTTCGCCTACGGTTAACTTCGTGAACGGCGCCGTAGTAGTCAAGGACGGCGAGAGCTATGCGGTTGAGGCAGACGGCGTCCGCTTTGCACTCCCTGCAAATATTGTTGAGAGATTTACGGAAATTGAAGAGTACGCCCAAAGCGGAAAGAAGGTTATTTTAGGCATTCGCCCTGAAGATACCTTTGTTGGCGAGGGAGGATTTATCGAGGGTAAGGTTACCGCTGCACAGGCAATCTGCGGCACGGGCTATGCCGACTGCGATGCAGGCAAGCTCTCCTTCGTCGTCAAGGCGGAAGGGGTTAACAAGGACGATACCGTTTCAATCGGTATGGATTTAACCCATGTCTACCTCTTTGATGCGGATACCCGTTTAACCCTGCTTGCAAGGGATGACGGCTACGTTAAGACCGACTACCCCGATGCAGACGTCGCTCCTCTTACTTATGCGGAGGAGGAAGAGATTAAAAATAAGCTTAAATTAAAACCCGATAACAAGAAGAAAAAGCGGTAATAGTTTTGGAAATAGTTTTAGATGCTTTAAAGGATACTGCGTTAGTATTTCCCTTTATATTGCTAATCTACATCTTAATAGAGTTTTTGGAGAGCGGTTCGACGGCCGAAAAGACGAGAAAGACGCTGCGCGGTCCGCTTGCACCGCTGTTTGGCAGTGCGACGGGCATTATACCGCAGTGCGGTTTTTCGGTTATGGCTGCAAAGCTGTACGACTCGGGGCTAATCCGTACGGGTACCATTATGGCGGTGTTCATTGCGACAAGCGACGAGGCGCTCATCATTCTGCTGGCAAACAGCGCCCAGAACGTCTCTTCCGCTCAGGCCATTTTACCGCTGATTGCCGTTAAGCTTTTACTTGCAACGGCGGTGGGCTACGCTGTCAACGCCATAGTCAAGGACAAGGTGAACGAGGCGCAGCCGCTCTACTCTGACGAGGGTAAGGAACACGCCTACAGCTGCGGCCACGACCACGAGGGACATTCGGCGGTGGAGTTGTATTTCGTTCACCCTTTGCTGCACTCGCTCAAGGTTACGGCGTATATACTCATAGTCAACCTTGTGTTCGGTGTAATAATCTCCTCCATCGGCGAGGAGGCAATCGCTGCATGGCTTGCGGGCGGCACGTACTACCAGCCCTTTATCACTGCGGCAGTGGGGCTTATTCCCAACTGTGCCTCGTCTGCGGTTTTAACCGAAACCTTTATAAACGGGGGCATAACCTTCGGCAGCTGCGTTGCGGGACTCTGCACTAATGCGGGATTAGGCATGGTTGTGCTTTTAAAGAACACCAAAAAGGTTAAGCGTAACCTTTTATTGATGTTTTCAATCTACGCTATAGCCGTACTTGCAGGCATATTGATAAACGTGTTGCAGATTGTGCTGGGTTTGTAAATTAAGTTAAAAAGCCTGGCGAAAATGAGTTGACAATAAGGCATTGCTTTTGATATACTTTTTAAGCATTCTTTGAAAAGGGGAGGTGAATTTAATGTCCACTATTAAGGTTGGTGAAAACGAATCTGTAGAAAGCGCACTCAGAAGGTTTAAGAGAAAGTGCTCACGTGATGGTATCATCGGTGACCTTCGTAAGAAAGAGTTTTACGAATCCCCTTCCGTGAAGAGACGTAAAAAGAGCGAAGCGGCAAGAAAAAGAAGCAAGAACTAAAATAGCTTTTAAGTCCTACTAAAGACATCTTTGGTAGGGCTTTTTCTTTACCGAAAATGTAGTTTTTTGTCGTATAATTCCGATTTATGTCGCCCGATTTATGGGCGTGAAAGTGAAGCGAGGTGAGTTATGAACGATTTGAAGGTTCTGGCAAGGAAGGCCAAACAGCGACTTGCAAGCGGTTTCTGGCAGCAGTGCAAGCAGGACGTGGATATGAAAACTAAGGAAGCGGAGCAGAGCGGGCTGAACGCAGGCAGGGTTAAATCCCACCTGTACGGCAAAGTCAAAGACAGTATAATGGGACAGAAGGAGGACGAGTTCTACCTTAAAGTCAAAAAGCTGTTGGACGAGTACGGAGAGACTTCCGACGCAATAGGCAGGTTGACAGACAGGGAGTACTTCGACACCCTGTCCTATTCCGAACAGCAGCGCTACACCATGGAGCTTTCAGCAAAATATTTAGAGGCCTTGGAAAAATACAGAAAGGAAAAACAGCTGACAGTGCGTTAATACTTAATTATTTATCCAAGGCTATTTCCTTGATTAAAGAAAGCTTTTATTATATAATAATATGGTAAGGAAATTTACACGGAAGAGATACGATGTCTGATATTTTAGAAAAACTCAACGAGGAACAAATTCAACCCGTAACCTGTACCGAGGGACCCGTGCTGGTGCTTGCAGGTGCGGGGAGCGGAAAGACCAGGGTTTTAACCACCCGCATCGCCTACATATTGGAAAGGGGACTGTGCGGCCCTTCGGGCATACTTGCCATAACCTTTACCAACAAGGCCGCAAACGAGATGAAGGAAAGGGTTGAAAGGACCATTGGCGACGTGGGCGGTATGTGGATTTGTACTATTCACTCAATGTGCGTGCGCATACTCCGCAGGTTCGGCGCCGCCATAGGCATACAGTCCAACTTCTCCATATATACCGAAAGCGAGCGGGCGAACGTAATTAAAAAGACCGTCAAGGAAGCGGGGGTTGACGAAAAGCAATTAAAGAATATCAAGTTCCACATCTCCAACGCTAAAATGTTGGGGCTTGCCCCCGACCAGTACGCCGTGCTGTATAAAAACGAGACGGGCATTAAGACAATCGTCGATATTTATGAGAGGTACGAGCAGTATTTAATGGGCTGCAACGCCCTTGACTTTGACGACCTGTTGATCAGAACGTTACGCCTTCTCCGTGCAGATAAGGAGGCGAGGGAGTATCTTTCCGACAAGTTTAAATATATTTTGGTTGATGAGTTCCAGGACACCAACGCCGTGCAGTACAACATTATCAAACTGCTTGCCCAGGGGCATAATAACCTGTTTGTAGTTGGCGACGACGACCAGTCGATATACGGCTGGCGAGGTGCGGTTATCGAAAATATTTTGGCATTCGACAAGGACTATCCCTCAGCGAAGGTGTTTAAACTACAGAGAAATTACCGCTCCACCAAGTCCATATTATCGCTTGCCAACGCCGTTATCGCCAAGAACGGAAACAGACATAAAAAGTCGCTCTGGACGGAAGCGGAGGAGGGAGTAAAGCCCGAATATATCCAGGCCGAGGAGGAGAAGGACGAGGCGTTGTTCGCCGCCAAAACCATTAACGCCGAGGTATATGCGGGGGGCAAATACTCCGACTATGCCGTATTGATGCGCATAAACGCCCTGACCCGTTCGTACGAGTCGGAGTTTGCAAAGTACGGCATACCCTACAAGGTGTTCGGGGGCTTCAAGTTCTTTGAGCGTAAGGAAATAAAGGATATTCTGGCGTACTTACGCCTTATCTCCAACCCCTTCGACGACGAGGCGTTTACACGAATTATCAACGTTCCCAAGAGGGGAATAGGCGGTAAGACGTTGGAGGTTATGGAGGGATATGCAAGGGGCAACTCCCTCTCGCTGTACGACGCCTGTATTGATATCGAGGATTTGCCGCTGACAGCTTCGGCAAAGGCAAAGGTGGCAAGTTTTGGCGAGCTTATAAAAAAATTCGTGTTAGTATCCCAGACGGATACGCTCGGCAACCTCGTCCGCACTGTAATAGAGCTGTCGGATTTAAAGTCTGCCTATGACGACGGGAGCGACGAGGGCGACGTTAAACTTGCCAACCTTGACGAGTTTATCGCAGCCGTGGACGACTTTGCAAAGTTAAACCCTGACGCAACGATTGACGAGTATTTGAACCAGGTCAGCCTGGCCTCCGATTTGGACGAGATGAACGACGGAAACTACGTCACCCTTGCTACCATTCATTCGGTCAAGGGGTTGGAGTTTGAAAAGGTGTTCTTAGTCGGGCTGGAGGACGGAATTTTACCTACCTCCCGTGCAAACGACGACCCCGCCGCATTGGAGGAGGAGAGAAGGTTAGTCTACGTTGCAGTCACCAGGGCAAAGAAGAGAATCTGGCTCACCCGCTCTAAGACGCGCTATCTGTACGGCAACAGGGAGGCAACCCGCCCGTCACGTTTCTTAAAGGATATGTACGGGGTAATCACCTCTGCGGAGGGGGCTGCAGGCACACGGCGCACCTCTTCCTACGGCGGTTACGGCTCCTCTTCGTACGGCAGTTCGTACGGTGGGTACGGCTCAAAGGGAGGCTATAATTCCTCCCGCTACGGCTCTCAGAGCGGCGGTTATTCGGGCTATGGCAGCGACGGTTACGAGGGAGATTTCTGGGAAACTCCTTCACGGGAGTATTCGGACAGCGGTTACGTCCCCGACACCCCTTCCTATACCGCACCTGTAAAGAGTGCTGCGGTAAAGAGTACCCCTGCAAAACAGTTTTCACCCGCATCAACCTTCGGCGGCGGAGTTAAACGCCCCGCCGTTTCAGCAGGTAAATACACGGTGGGTTGCAAGGTCCGCCATCCCAAGTTCGGGGTCGGCACGGTCATTGCCGTTAAAAACAACGGTGCGGTAGTCAACGTTGCATTTGAAAATCAAGGAGTAAAGGAGCTTTCTTCGGCCATAGCTCCTCTGGAGATACTATGAGCAAAGACAGAGTTCGTTACTTAATAGATACGCTCAACAAATGGGCGTACGAATACTACGTGTTGGACAACCCTTCCGTTTCGGACAGGGAGTATGACAGGCTGTACGACGAGCTGAAAGAGATTGAGGAGCAGACGGGCGAGGTGGAGTTCGACAGTCCCACTAAAAGGGTGGGCGGCGACCCCATCAAGGGCTTTGAAAAGCACACCCATATCCATAGGTTATACAGCCTGGATAAGGCGGTAACCTATGAAAGGCTGTCGTCGTTCATCACGAGGATTAAAAAGACTGTTGAAAACCCTGCCTTTACGGTTGAGTACAAGTTCGACGGGCTTACCATGTGTTTAACCTATGAAAACGGTAAATTCGTCAGGGCGACAACCAGGGGTAACGGCGTCGAGGGCGAGGACGTAACTGCACAGTGCTTAACCATAAAGAGCTTTCCGTTAACCATAGAATATAAGGGTACTTTAGAGGTTCAGGGCGAGGCGATAATCCGCCTTTCGGTATTGGATAAGTACAATCAGACCGCCAAGGAACAGCTTAAAAACGCACGCAATGCGGTGGCGGGCGCCATAAGGAATTTAGACCCCAAGGTAACCGCAGAGCGCAAGCCTGAAATTTTATTCTACAACGTCAACTATATGTCCGAAGGAACGCTTGAAACCCAGCAGCAGCACTTTGAATTTTTAAGGCGGAACGGGTTTAAGGTCTACCCCTTCTTAAGGGTATGCCATAGCGAAGAGGAAGTCATCTCGGCAATCGAGGAGATAGAGGTTGAAAGGAAGAAGATAGACGTCTTAACCGACGGTGCCGTAATAAAGCTTGACGACAGCACCGTGAGGGAGGCGATTGGCTACACCGATAAATTCCCCCGCTGGGCCATTGCCTATAAGTTCGAGGCGGAGGAGGCTGAAACGGTTGTTAAAGAGGTACGCTGGCAGGTGGGCAGGACGGGGAAGTTAACCCCCCTTGCCGAAGTCGAGCCCGTCGATCTGGGCGGTGCGACGGTGAGAAAGGCCACCTTAAACAACCTTGGCGATATAAAGAAGAAGGGCGTAAAGGTCAATTCCCGTGTGCTTATCAGGCGTTCAAACGAGGTTATCCCCGAAATACTCGGCTGCACTGAGCATACCGAGGGCAGTGTTGACGTTAAAAAACCCGACGTCTGCCCCTTCTGCGGCGGGGAGATTGTCGAGGTGGGTGCAAACCTGTTCTGCACAAACAGGCAGTGTAAGCCCAGGGTTATTGCCACGTTTGCGCACTTTGCAAGCAAGGGTGCAATGAATATCGAAGGCTTTTCGGAGATGACTGCATCCCAGCTTATCGACGTGCTGAACGTTAAAACCCCTTCGCAGATTTATTCGCTTACACCACAGGATATTGCCCGTTTAGAGGGGTTTAAGGATAAAAAGATTGCCAACCTTATAAACGCAATCGAGGCGAGCAGGCAGGTGGAGCTGGACAGCTTTATCTTCGCCTTAGGCATAGACGGCGTGGGCAAGGTTGCGGCAAAAGCGCTTGCTTCAAGGTTTAAGAGTATTGAAGCGTTAAGAGAGGCTACCGCCGAGGAGTTGATTGCCCTTGACGACGTGGGCGAGATTACTGCAAACGCCATAGTCGGCTGGTTTGCCGACGAGGGCAACGCCAAAGAGGTGGACGCATTGCTGAACGAGGTGACGATTTCCGTCAAGGAAAAGGGCGTTAGCTCGGGCATATTTGCGGGGCAATTCGTGGTTTTAACGGGTACGCTCTCCTCTTTTAAGCGCAGTGAGGCGCAAAAGCTTATCGAGGACAACGGCGGTGAGTGCCAAAGCTCGGTAACGGCTAAAACCACCCTGGTCGTCGCAGGGGAGGCGGCAGGCTCCAAGCTTGCCAAGGCGCAGAAGCTCGGCATTAAGGTAATTGACGAAGAACAGTTCAAACAGCTTTTAAATTTATAATTAATTATATAGCATAAGCGCCCCGAAAGCCGAATGGCTTTCGGGGCGCTTATGCTATACAATCAACTTACTTTTTCCTATTAAAGATTGCGTCTTTAATGGTCTTTAAATGGTCGACGATTTCCTGTTTTTGTTCCTCGGCCCTGTCCGCACTGCTCTGTTTGTTCTGCTCTCTCTGGGCGGCCTTCTTCGCCTCAGCCTCGGCATTATACTTTGCGGCTAAGCCGTCTATATATTCTTCGGTTGCGCTTACAGCCTCTTCTTCCTTAGCCTTTCCCGATAGCTTGTTGGCGATTACCTCTAAAGGGGAGTCGACCAATTCCACAAAGGTTCCCTTTACCTCTTTAAGTTTTGCTAATTTTTCAACAAAGGCAAAGTCCATCTTCAATGAAGCGGTGAACAATTCGACGTACCTTTCAATAAATACCCTTAAAAGTTCAATGATTATCTGAATGACGAGCGATACGGCCGATACTATAAGCAAGACCTTGTTAAAGTCGGAAGCGCCTACCTGAGTCATCTGATAAATGCTGACTCCGAGCGAAGCTGCATTGACTATGTACCTGAAAACCCTTACAATCCTTTTAAACCCCTTGGTCTTTTTGCCCTTTTCTTTTTTGTAAGTAACCAGGTACGTAACAAAGTTGATTATTGCAGTAACCGCCAGAAGCGAATAAATAACCAGGTATACGGTTGAGTTTACGTTGGCGTAAATAGAATAGCCGTAAAAGACGAAGAATATGCAGTTTACTATGATCGTTGCAACGAGCAGTATCGTGTTGATATCCGATATAAGCTGCTTTGCAACCGCTATTGTTCTGTTACAGAATGCCATAATTTTTCTCCTTGGTAAAGGCTGGTTAACCGCAATATATTACCTGACGTACTGCTTTAAAACGTCGATTTTGTCGCACTGTTCCCAGGGGAGTTCACCCTTGCCGAAGTGGCCGTATGCGGCCGTCTGCGAATAGATGGGGTTCCTTAAATTCAGCTGCCTGATTATTGCATAGGGGCGGAGGTCAAATTCCTTAACCACTATGTCGGCAATCTCGCTGTCGGGTAAAATACCCGTGCCGAAGGTGTTGACAAATACGGATACGGGGCGGGATACGCCGATTGCGTATGCAACCTGTAATTCAACCTTGTCGCAAAGCCCTGCAGCAACCAGGTTTTTGCACACATACCTCGCCATATATGCCGCCGAACGGTCTACCTTGGTGGGGTCCTTACCTGAAAAAGCACCGCCGCCGTGGGCGCATGCGCCGCCGTAGGTATCGACTATAATCTTCCTGCCCGTAAGACCGCTGTCGCCTTCGGGACCGCCGATTAAGAACCTGCCCGTAGGGTTAACGAATATCTTTGTATCTTTATCGATAAGGTTACGGGGTATGGTTTTGTTGATAATCTTTTCGATGACGTCTTTGCGCAAAATTTCGGTAGTCACGCTCTGGTCGTGCTGGGTGGAAACGACTACCGTTTCGATACGTTTAGGAATATCCCCCTCGTACTCAACGGTTACCTGCGTTTTACCGTCGGGGCGGAGGTAGTTTAAAGCTCCGCTCTTTCTCGCGTCGGTCAACGCCCTTGCAAGCTTGTGGGAGAGCATAAGCGAAAGGGGCATAAGCTCCTCCGTCTCGGTACAGGCATAGCCGAACATCATGCCCTGATCGCCTGCGCCAAGCTCGTCCTCTCTGTCGGTTGCCCCCTCCTTATTCTCGAGCGAACGGTTAACGCCCATTGCGATATCGGGGCTCTGCCCGTGAACGGACACGGTTATCTTGCACTTGTCGTAAGAGAAGGTGCCAAAGGTGTAGCCAATGCGTTTAATGGTCTCCCTTGCAATCTTTTCGTAATCCACGGTGGCGTCTGCGGTTACCTCGCCCATAATAAGCAGGTTATCGTAGGCAGCGCAGCACTCCACGGCGCAGCGGGCGTAGGGGTCCTGGGCAATAATCGCATCAACGCAGGCGTCGGAGATTGCATCGCACAGCTTGTCGGGGTGTCCTTCGGTTACGCTTTCACTTGTAAAAAACTTCTTCATCTTTATATATCCTTTAGTTTATTATTGCAAAGTTGGTTAAAAAAATACCCGTTCATCAGCCGAACGGGTTACGTTAAAAATTATTCTACCCATCGGTACGGTATTAGCACCTTGCAAAGCAGGTTGCTGTGTGGTCACAGAGCCGTTCTCTCGCACACTCTCTATAGGTTACGCTTTCATTATATTAGACAAAAATTATATTGTCAATTAAATTGCATATGTTTACATTCCTTATTTTTTATGTTAGAATATAAATATGGAATGTAAGCTCTGCCCGATAGGGTGCGGCGTCGATCGGGAGGAACAGTTCGGCGCCTGCGGAACCAAGGGTATTAAAATAGCTAAATACTATCTTCATCCGTTTGAAGAGCCCGTAATATCCTTTAATAAAGGCAGCGGCTGCGTATTTTTCTGCGGGTGTTCGCTGCGGTGCGCTTTCTGCCAGAACTATGAGCTTTCACGCAATACCAGGGGCAAGGAGATAAGCGTTAACGGCTTAGCCGAAATCTTTCAGGAACTTGAAGAGATTGGGGCGGACAACATCAATTTAGTCACACCTACCCATTACGCGGATAAAATTGCACGTGCCTTTGCCGTCTATAAACCTAAAATCCCCGTCGTGTATAACACCCACGGGTATGAGAGGATAGAGACGATAGAGCTTGCCGAAAGCTTTACCGATATATTTCTTCCCGATTTGAAATTTATAGACCCCTTTCTATCCAAGCGCTACACGGGCAGGGAAAATTATGCGGAGTACGCCCTGCCTGCCATAAGGCGTATGGCGCAAAAACCCCTTAAGTTTGATGAAAAGGGTAAAATGCTTTCAGGGTGCATAGTCAGGCATTTGATTTTACCCCTCGCCGCATATGACAGCGTGAAGATTGTGGAGTTTATTGCCACTCTACCCGATAGCGTCTACTTCTCTTTGATGAGCCAATACACCCCGTTTGGCGAAGCGCTGGAGGCGGATACCAAATTCCCTGAACTTAAGCGGAGGATTACCGACAGGGAGTATAAGACGGTGCTGTCCGCAGTTCAGGCGGCGAATTTAAAAAACGTGTTTTTGCAGGACAAGGCGAGCGCTCAAACGGACTTTATCCCCAAATGGGACTTTTAAAAATATGCATTAGTGGGCATATATGCCTTAACTAACTTAATAATTATGTTATTCACTTTTTCTTCCGTAAACTTCAGCTACGGCGACAACTTAATATTGGACGATATAAATTTTGCCGTAAACGAGGGTGAAAGAGTGGGGCTTGTAGGCGAAAACGGTGCGGGTAAGACCACGCTGATTAAACTTATGCTCGGTGAACTCCTGCCCGAAAGCGGTGAGGTGATAAAGAAGAACGGCCTCAAGGTCGGCTACCTCGCCCAGAACGGGGGATATGAGAGCGGCAACACCGTCTACGGCGAGATGAGAGAGGTGTTCAGAGAGGACTATGCCGCAGTCGAAAGACTTTCCGAACTGTCTGCAAAGCTCGCCATGGAGGAGTACGGCGGCAGGGAATACTCAGCGCTTTCGGCAAAAATCGAGGCGTTGAATAAGTACCTCTCCAGCAGGGATTGCTATAACGTAGACGTAAAGATCAAGACCGTTTTAAACGGCATGGGCTTTGAAAGCTTTTACGACAGGCGTATCGACGGCATGTCCGGCGGGGAAAAGACGAGATTAAAGCTTGCAAGGCTTTTATTGGAAAGCCCCGATTTATTAGTTCTGGACGAACCCACTAACCATCTGGATATAAACACGCTCTATTGGTTGGAGGACTATCTCTCCACCTTCAAGGGTGCGGTGTTTATCGTATCCCACGACAGATATTTTCTGGACAGGCTTGTAAAAATCACGCTTGAGATAGAGAATAAAAAGCTCTTTTCCTATAAGGGCAACTACTCTAAGTACAAAATTTTAAAGGCTGAAAAGTACGAGAGGGAGTTGAAGGA
>JBJFAG010000081.1:0-4212 GCA_051887795.1 Candidatus Coproplasma sp.
CGTCTGTACCTAAAAAGGGAAAGAATGAACAAACTCATTATCTATAGATAAAGTCACAAAAAATCACCGCCCCTGGCGCATTTCTGCGCCAGGGGCTTTCGCTTGATGAGTGAGGAGCTGGTCAGGCGTATTGTAATTAAGAAACCCCGCCGTGGTCGCACCGCTAAAACGCCACCACGGTCGTACCCGTTTGATTTGTGGGGAGGCTGGGTTACCGTTCAAGCAGTAAAGATACCCTGCCGCGAGGCATCCCCGCCCGCCCCGCTGCGGTCGCACCGCCCCTGCCGCGGGTCACACCCCCCACGGGTCGCACCCGCTTGATGAGTGGGGAGTTTGTCAGGCGTATTGCAATTAAGATACTTTGCCGCGGGGCATCCCCGCCCGTCCCCGTTGCGCAAAAGCGCAACGGGGGGGCAAAAGCGCAACGGGGGGCAATTTCTATATCGGGCTTATTTATAATAAAAGTATTGATAAACAAACCGAAAGGCTATATAATACTTAAAAAGAGGGGGTGCCAGTATGAAAAAATTCATTTCCGTTTTGTTGTTAGCGTTAACGGCGTTTTTGTTTTCTGCCTGTAGCCCCGTATTGGTTCCGCCGTCGCCGCCCGCCGAACTCTCTGACGAGGCTGTCCTGTATACCCAGCTTTTCAACCCTGAAAACAAGTTGGAAATAGAGCTTGATATCCCCGATACGGAGCTTGCAAAGCTGCAGGCCGACTATGAAAAATATCAGAGTATGAACTCCCAGTCCCCCATCTACAGAATGGCGGATATGCACGTTAAGCTCACCCTTCCAGACGGACTAACGGGTGAATGGACAATCGGGCAGGTGGGCGTAAGGATGAAGGGCAACACCTCCCGCTGCGACTTCTATTCCAACGGGGAGGGAATGTATAACCTCATTCACTTCAAAATAAGCTTTGGCGAGACCTTCGACAAGGAGAAATACTACGGCGAGGACTGCCTTGAGTGGGACGCAGGCGCAAAAGAAGCGCGTAAAAACCGCACCTTTGCCACCCTTGAAAAATTAGATTTAAAGTGGAACAGAAACGACGATAAGACCTATATAAAGGAGATATATTCCTACGACCTCTTCCGTGAAAACGGAGTTATTTCCCCTCATGCAACGCTGGCCTCCGTCGATATAGGCGGCGACCATGCAGGCGTCTGGACGGTGTACGAGCCGATTGACGAAATCCTGCTTGAAAAGTATCTGCCCGAAGAGGCGTTAGGGGGCGATTTATACAAGCTCGGCTGGACGAACGAGGGCGCAACCTTTACCTCCTTCAGCTCCTACGGCGTCGAGGACGAGGACAAGGCTCAGTTTTTCATATACGACTTAAAGACCAACAAAAAGACCTCCGCCCACCAGAGCCTGGAAACTCTTATAGAAACCCTCAATTCGGGGAGTCTTACAAAGGAAGTTTTCGCCGACGTAGTGGATACGGACAACTATATTTCCTACAGCGCCGTTTCCTACCTTATCGGCAACCCCGACGACCTGAGAAACAACTACAATAACTGCTATATCTATTTCCGTGGCGACAACGGAAAGCTTATGCTAATCCCCTACGATATGGACAGAGTTTTCGGCATAAACACCTGGAACCCCTACGGCGACAGTATGACGGGCGACAACCCTTTCTCCACTCAAACGGTAAACGGCGAGCAGCGCAATCCCCTGTTTAAAACCACGCTCTGCAAGGGCGGGCTTTTGGCAGATGAATACATTGAAGAGGTTAAAAAAATCGCAGTGAGCCAGACGCTGACGGACAGCGCCTTTGAGACGGCTTTCAACAGAGCGAAGTCGCTTTACGCAAATTATACCACCCCGTCCAAGAGCTATAACAATGCCAAAGGCTATGCGTTTACATTTGACCTGTCGGCAACCTGCCAGGCAAGCGGCAACACCAATATGTCCTTTGCGGACTATATGAGTGCAAAGCGCCTTACGATTGCCAAGTACACCGATGAGAGCGGTACGCAAACGCCCGACCTGCCTGCAAGGCCCGCAACGCCCGACCCCAAGGCCGAAGAGAGCTTCGACCTGTGCATAAGGGCGGACTTCACCGACTGGAACAGGAGCGACGAGTACAAGCTTGAAAAGACCGAAGAGGGAATATTCAGCATAACGCTCACCCGTCAAAGCGATTTCAGGTTTAAAATTCACGACGATGACGACGGCAAGTGGTACGGTGCAGAATGGGTTGACTATAGCTGTCCCCCCTACCTTGAAAGCGACGAACATACCAACATAGTCCTCCCCGCGGGGAGCTACCTGATACGGTTCGATATAAACACCCGAATTATCTACGTAAGCGAAATATAAAATTCAAGGGCTGAGTCAAAAGACTCAGCCCTCTCTTATTGCATATAAATTAATTATTTACAGCTTAGCCGTTAACGAGCGCAACTGCCTTTGCAGTAGCTTCCTTAATCTCTTCGGGGGTATCCTTCATCATCCAGCTGCCGCCGCAAGCGATAATCTTATCGTATGCAAGATACTCTAAGATGTTGTCAGCGGAGATACCGCCGGTGGGCATAATGCGAAGGTAAGGGAATGCAGCGCAGATAGCCTTGATGGTCTTAAGACCGCCATAGTTAGAAGCAGGGAAGAACTTCAACGTGGTCAAACCCTTAGCAATTGCAGCCATAGCTTCGGTAGGGGTTACGATACCGGGCAGGTATAACATACCGTGTTCTGCACAGCAATCTGCAACTTCCTCGGAGAAGCCGGGGGATACTATGAACTTGGAACCTGCAGCAATCGCCCTTTCACACTGGTCGCGGTTGATAACCGTACCTGCACCTACAAACATATCGGGGTACTTCTGGGTGGTGAGCCTTATAGCCTCTTCAGCACAAGCGGTACGGAAGGTGATTTCAGCACAGGGAAGTCCGCCTTCAACCAAAGCCTGCATCTTGGGAAGAGTTTCCTCGATGGTGTTAAGCACTACTACGGGAACGATCTTCATCTTCTTGATTTGTTCAATTATCTGTTCGTTGTTCATTGGAATAATCTCCTTAATTTAATTTTCTGTCACATAAATTATACCATATATTTTTGATAATGCAATACCTGACAAAAAATTTTTAGGGGAGAGTTTGAACATTCTGATTAATCTCTGCCTTGTTTGGGTACGTTCCTTTGTTAAGATGCGAGATGCAAGCAGGCGCCTGGGATTTGCCGACGGAGTTTACTTAAGCCAAAACGACCGAGGTAAAACGCAAAGGCAACGAACAATTTCGAAGTTTATTGGCAAAGCGTAAGTTAAAGATAATTTTTCAATCTCTTTTCGAACCCCTCTTCCATCTCAATGGCCCTGGCGAGGAGTTTTTTAATTTCGCCGTTCATAACCTTTTCGCTTTCGCCCATGGTAGTCTTTAAGCTCGTTATACCCTGTACGGTGCCTTTAATCATCATCTGGGCAACGTTTGCACGGCTGTTGTCAGAGGCGGTGTTCATCTTAATTGCAGACCACATCATCGCCTTTTTGACGGGCGAGGGTTCCTTTAATTCCAGCTGCATAGCCGCCGCAATCTGTGCCGCTTCCGAGCAGATTTTTTCATACTCCTCGTGCTGGCGGGTAAGCTCCTCTTTAATCTCCTCGTCGTCCACTTCGGGGAGCAAATCGACAATAGATGTCAGCCCCAGCTGGGCGTTGCGGTAAATTTCGGCAAGAATTTCGCTATCGTTTTTAATGCTTTCCATATTAATCTCCTTTAAAGCTATTGAGAATAATTTGCCCTTTTATAACAATTAATATTCCCTTTTTATTAAAAACGCTTGACTTTATATTTTTATTTATGGTATATTAATTCCCGAGCCGTTCGGAACGGGCTTTTTTAAGTGTGCAAAAAAACTTTCACCGCACCGCCTACGCCTTTGGCAATTAAGTATCCGACGAGACTGGTTAGAGGAGGACAAACCATGTACGCAATTTTTGATAACGGAAATAAGCAATACAGAGTTTCCGTTGGCGACACCGTTAAGGTGGAAAAGCTTGCCGCAAACGTAGGCGACAGTGTATCATTCCCCGTTGTTTTAGTGGCTGATGATGCAAAGGTTTCCGTTGGCAAGGAAGTAGAGAACGTGAAGGTAACCGCAGAGGTTGTTTCACAGGGTAAGGCAAAGAAGATCATCGTCTTCAAGTACAAGGCTAAGAAGAACGAGAGGAAGAAGCAGGGTCACAGACAGCCCTACACCGAA
>JBJFAG010000082.1:0-4198 GCA_051887795.1 Candidatus Coproplasma sp.
CGCCCGTGTAGATCTCGGTGGTCGCCGTATCATTAAAAAATGCATTGTACAGGAGTGCGGCATACAGCTGAATGAGTCTGCGCTTGGTGGGCTTATGGGAGATAAACCAGTTTTTTACCTTTGTGAAAAATTTACCCATATCAACCCAACCCTATGCACTCTGTGCAGATATTTATTGCCTTGATAAACACGGCCTGCATATTGCCGTTTAAACTACCCCATATTACGAGGGCAACGCCGATAACCGCCAATGCTATCCTTATTGCAAGCACAACCGTCTTATTGTCGAAAAAGTTCTCTATCTTTCCGCAGAGCGTCAACTCCCCTGCGTTCTGACTTTGTTTAACACCCCTTGTCACCTTCTGCAATGAGGGCAGGGAATTTTTAACGCTGTATTTAACCAGCGTAGCGCCAACCGCATAGAGCAGCGCGGAGGCGACAAATACGGGTACGACTACCTTTGCCATATCCAAAATCTCAAGAGTAACCTCTTTATTGTTGAAGTTGGAGGGAATACAGAGGTAAATTACAGTAGTCAGTACGGCTATTGCAGACAGGACGTACCCAGCCGTCTTTACGGCGAACGCCAGCCTCTGGGTGTCCTTAACTTTGGCATACTCCCCCTCCAACCCCTCGGGTGCCGAGGCGGGGAGCCTGTCTATCAATCTCGCATACTGCAAGTCGGGGCAGATCTTCCTCGCCTTTTCGTTTAAGGGGAAAACCTCCCATAAAACGAAGCCCACGACTATCGCACCTATCCAGAGCCAGAAAAACAGGTCTATTTTGGACAGTGCGGAAAGGACTATCTCCCGTGTAAAGGGTTTGCGCTCGAGAATGGGGTCTGCACTTGAACCGAGTATAGTCAATACCTGCCATGCAAACAACGCCCCCACGACGACCGTGAAAACGCCTAAAAATATTCCGTAATACAGTCTTACGTATTTGCTTGCCTTTTGATTATTCATAGTTTAATTATAATGGTACGCGAATGTATTGTCAAGAGATAATAACTTGACAAAAAACCGTAATGCTCTTATAATTTTACCAAACCCCACGTCAATACGGAATAATTTTTACTATGGAAAAAGAAATTTACAACGACTACCTCAATATTCTGAAAGAAGAGCTTTTGCCCGCCATGGGCTGTACCGAACCCATTGCGGTTGCCTACGCCGCAGCCCTTGCCAAAAAGGAGCTGGGCTGTCTGCCCGAGGTGGTGGAAATATGCGTTTCGGGCAATATATTAAAGAACGTCAAAAGCGTAGTCGTGCCTTCAACGGGGGGCTTGAGGGGCGTTGCCTCCGCCGCTGCAGCAGGTATTGCCGCAGGTAACCCCGATAAGAAGCTGGAAGTGCTTTCGGGCATAACCGAGGCCGACCACGAAAATATTAAGGCCTTTTCCGAAAGTGCAAAATTTATTGTAAGACATAGTGACAGCGGGTGTATCTTTGACATAGGCGTCAGGGTGTTCAAGGGCGAGGACGAGGCGTTTGCAAGAATTGCAGGACACCATACCAACGTGGTGGAGATAAGCAAAAACGGTAAAAAAATCGTAGACAAGGCCGTGCTGGATAACGCCGACGAGGGGTTAACCGACAGGAGCAAGCTCTCCGTAAAGGGCATTATCGAGTTCGTCGACACCTGTAATTTAGAGGATATTGAGGGGCTTATTTCAAGGCAGCTGGAGTATAACTGTGCAATTGCCGAAGAGGGATTGAAGGGCGACTACGGTGCGAGAATAGGCAAAATTCTTTTAGAGAGCTTTGGCCGTGAGGACGTCCACAACCTTGCAAGGGCAACCGCCGCGGCGGGCAGCGACGCCCGTATGAACGGCTGTTCACTGCCTGTCGTTATAGTTTCGGGCAGCGGCAACCAGGGCATGACCGCCTCCCTTCCCGTAAAGGTATATGCCGACAAATTGGGTTCAAGCAGGGAAAAGCTGCTCAGGGCCGTCGCCCTGTCCGACCTGATTACCGTGCATTTAAAGACGGGTATAGGCAGGCTATCCGCCTACTGCGGGGCCGTTTCCGCAGGGGCAGGGGCAGGCGCCGGCGTTGCGTACCTGCACGGCGGCGGGTTCGAAGAGATTGCCCACACCGTCGTAAACGCGCTTGCCATAACCTCGGGTTTAATCTGCGACGGGGCAAAGTCGAGCTGTGCGGCCAAAATCGCCTCTGCAGTAGACGCGGGACTGTTGGGATACGAGATGTATAAACACGGCAGTCAGTTCTACGGCGGCGACGGCATAATTCTTCGCGGCGTTGAAAACACCATTGACAACGTCTCCGACCTGGCCCGTGTAGGCATGAAGGGTACCGACGAAGAGATTATAAAGCTTATGCTCAAAGAGAATAAGTAAAGGGCAATTCGCGCCGTAAGATGCGGCAACCAATTCAATTTAAACGCAAAGGGTGGCATACCGTTTTCGGTATGCCACCCTTTATTAACTTATAAACCAATCAGCCGACCCA
The DNA here is from genome assembly GCA_051887795.1 of Candidatus Coproplasma sp. Lineage (GTDB taxonomy): Bacteria > Bacillota > Clostridia > Christensenellales > Borkfalkiaceae > Coproplasma. The sequence continues at coordinate 2,472 of JBJFAG010000082.1, forward strand.
AATCCATGCAATGCAGGCAACTATGCCGAACACGGCGGTTACTATCACAAAGACGGGTATATACGCCACGAATGCCGCACGTACCATAGCCCAGTATTCCTTGCGGGATACCCTGTTCTTGTTCGTCTTTTTTCCGCCGTTCTTTTTGCGGTTGGGGTCATACCACCTGAATCCCTCTACGTTCATATCGGCAAACGTAGTCTCGGTGTCCAGATCGTCCTGTTTCTTTTCCTTTTTAGCCATTATCTGTTTCCGTTTCGGGTATGTTTTCGGTTACCTCTTCAGTCCCTGCGGGAGCCTGGTCGGCCTTTTTACCCTTACCAAATGAGAGCTTAATCTTCTTGTTTCTGGCTGCAAGCGCCTCATCCTCAAGCCGTCTTACCTCTTCCTCTTCAAGCCTTGCGGTATCTTCCGCAGAGTTGTACAGGTGGCAAGCGCAGAAATGCCCTTCCTCAACCTCCCTGTATTCAGGGGCAATCCTCGTACAGATATCCATGCAGTGATCGCAACGGGTGTGGAATTTACAGCCTGCGGGGGGATTGACGGGGGAAGGTATATCGCCCTTGAGCGCAATCCTGTTCATCTTTACGTGTACGTTGGGTACGGGTACTGCGGAGAACAGCGCCTTGGTGTAGGGGTGAAGGGTATTTTCAAATATAGCCTTCTTGCTGCCATACTCCACTAAGTTGCCCAGATACATTACGCCGACGTCGTCGGAGATGTGTTTTACTACCGACAGGTCGTGGGAGATGAAGATGTAGGTTAACCCCAACCTCTCCCTCAAGTCGATGAGCATATTGATAACCTGCGCCTGAATGGATACGTCCAGAGCGGATACGGGTTCGTCGCAGACGACGAGCTCGGGCTTTAACGCCAATGCCCTGGCAATACAAATACGCTGGCGCTGACCGCCTGAAAATTCGTGGGGATACCTTTCAAAGTAATGGGGCTGAAGTCCGCACATCTCCATTACGTCAAGCACGTACTGATGATAGCCCTCTTTGCCGACTAACTTGTGCTGACGGGCGGATTCGCCAATGATTTCACCGACGGTAATTCTGGGTGATAAACTTGCGTAGGGGTCCTGGAAAATCATCTGAATCTGGGGGCGGAGTTTGTCGAACTCCCTGTTGGAGAGCTTTAATATATCCTGCCCTTTGAAGTAGGCTTCGCCTTCTACCCCGTCGTAAAGACGGAGAAGCGACCTGCCCATTGTGGACTTACCGCAGCCCGACTCGCCGACTATACCCAGCGTTTTGCCCTTTCTTAAGGTGAAGGAAATGCCGTCTACAGCCTTTAAAAATTTGATGGGCTTACCGAAAAAGCTGGTTTCAGCCGTGAAATATTTTTTTAAGTTCTTAACTTCAAGGAGAACTTCGGGTTCCGTAGTAATTTTATCCATTATTCATTCTCCTTTTTATCCTGATATAAATAGCACGCTACCTTGTGAGTGGGGGATACCTGAACGTAACCGGGGTATTCGCCTGCACACTCCGCTTTGCACATCTCGCACCTGTCCCTGAAATAGCAATAGTTGGGCATATCAATGGGGTTAGGTACAAAGCCGGGAATGTTGTACAGCTTTTCTACGTCCTGGTCGACGGTGGGTTTACTCTTCTGCAGACCTATTGTATAGGGGTGCATGGGCCTGTCGAATATATCCTCCGCAGTACCCATCTCTATAACCTTGCCCGCGTACATTACGACGACGTAGTCCGCCATCTCCG
>JBJFAG010000083.1:0-4187 GCA_051887795.1 Candidatus Coproplasma sp.
AGCAGCTGATTCGTAATCAGCAGGTCACCAGTTCGAATCTGGTCAGTAGCTCCATTTAAGCCCTTTGAGAAAATCTCAAAGGGCATTTGTTTTGGCTACTGCCCAGGAACGAAATAACGTGACGTGATTGCGCCTTCAGCGAACAATCACTATTCCGTCGCTTCGCTCCTTACGAATCTGGTCAGTAGCTCCATTTAAGCCCTTTGAGAAAATCTCAAAGGGCATTTGTTTTGGCTACTGCCCAGGAACGAAATAACGTGACGTGATTGCGCCTTCAGCGAACAATCACTATTCCGTCGCTTCGCTCCTTACGAATCTGGTCAGTAGCTCCACAAAATAACACCAGCCGATTTTTCGGTTGGTGTTTTTTGTTGTGTTGATGTCTATATTCATCCTGTATAAATTTCACGTAAACTCACCTCTCCAGACAGCGGTGAGAGTTTTTCTATCATTGCAGAAAATTTTTGATAAACTGCCTAAATTTTGCCTTTTTGCACACAATATCTGTATGAACAGAAAGCATAAGTTAATTTACGCAATGATGCTTGTAATCGCCTTTGCCGCCGCACAGATTTATACCGTATGCTTTAGATGCGTTGACTGTTTCTCGTTTGCTCAGGCAGAAGAGAAATGTATTTATCTGACGTTTGACGACGGTCCGAGCGACAGAGTTACGCCTAAAATTTTAGATATATTAAAGGAGGAAAACGTAAAGGCAACCTTCTTTATTGTCGGCAATCAGGCTCAGCGGCGAAAGTATTTAATCAAGCGTGAATATGACGAGGGACACTGCGTTGCCATACACTCCTATTCGCATGTATATAAGGACATTTACTCATCTCCGCAGGCGTTGATAAAAGATATTGACAAGTGTAACGACTTGATTGAAGAGGTTACGGGAGTACGGTCAAATATATACCGATTCCCCGGCGGCAGCTTTACCGTAGGAGCTGATTTTTTAGCTCACGTAAGATCACACGGGTTGACGTACGTCGACTGGAATGCCTCTACCCGTGACGCAGAACTATACAAGCCCACCCCCTCCGATTTATTTAAAGCTGCTATCAAAACACCGGCATATCCTCAAAGAATTGTTTTACTCTCCCACGATACTACCGATAAAACAGTCGTTGCGGATGCTCTGCGGGACATAATACGTTATTATAAAAATAAAGGGTATACCTTTAAAAGATTTTAAAAGTTTACCCTTTTTTGATTGTTCAATTGATAAATTTTTAATTACAGATTTTTAAACTGATAATCGTACAACCCCTTGTAAATGCCGTTGAGCGCCATCAGCTGTTCATGCGTGCCACGCTCTGCAATCCCGCTGGCAGTTACGACTATTATTTCGTCTGCATTCTTAATGGTGGAAAGCCTGTGTGCAACCACTATGGTCGTTCTGCCCACGGAGAGAGATGACAGGGATTCCTGAATCTGCATTTCGGTAGCGTTATCCAAAGCGCTTGTCGCCTCGTCTAAAATGAGTATGGGCGGATTTTTCAAAAAGGCACGTGCAATGGAAATTCTCTGCTTCTGCCCTCCGGAAAGCTTTATGCCTCGTTCGCCTACGTTAGTGTCGTAACCGTTAGGAAGCGAGCATACGTAGTCGTGAATATTTGCCTTCTTTGCCGCTTCGATAATCTCCTCTTCGCTTGCATTGAAATTGCCGTATGCGATATTTTCGCGTATGCTGCCGTTAAACAGGAAAACGTCCTGCTGAACTATACCGATATTTTCCCTTAACGACTTTCTTGTCACGTCACGTATATCGTTTCCGTCTATAGATATCGAACCTTCGTCAATTTCGTAGAATCGAGGAATAAGGTGACAGAGCGTAGTCTTACCGCCGCCAGAGGGACCTACTAACGCTACAGTCTTACCTGCGTCTATTCTGCATGAGAAATTACGAATAACCTTTGCATCGCTCTCGTCACTCTTATAGCCGAAGGTAACGTCGTTAAAAACGATTTCACCCCGCAGCTTGCCGCAGTCGATAGCATCGGGTTTTTCAGGTTCGGTGGGCATGTCCATAATGTTGCAAAAACGGTTGAAGCCTGTAAGTCCTTCCTGAATCTGTTCGTAAATCGTAGTCAGCGTGAATATAGGGTTGTTGAATACCGAAACGTACATTACGAATGCACTGAACTGACCGGCATTGATGAAGCCGTAATAAAAGAAGAGTCCGCCCGCCAAAATTACGACAAAGTACATAAAATCAAGTATAAAGCGCATAGAGGAAAAATACTGCCCCATGACTTTATATTGCTTGCTCTTACATTCAACGAATGAATCGTTACCCTTTTCGAACTTTACTTTTTCATGCTCTTCTGCCGTATAGGCCCTTGCTACTCTTATGCCTGAAACGGCACTTTCTACGTCGCTGTTAATCTGGCCCTGAACTACCCTCATCTTATCGTAAACGTCGATAAAGCGTTTGCGCATAAAGAACGTGTAGATTGTAATAACGGGTAACAACAAAAGGACCAACAATGCGAGGTAAATGTTGTACGTGAACATAACCGCAACTGCACCGATAAGAGTTACTACCGATAAAAATATATCCTCAGGACCGTGGTGCGCAAGTTCGGCAATCTCAAACAGGTCGTTTGTAAGCCTGCTCATTATAACGCCCGTCTTGTTTTCGTCAAAATACGAAAGCGGCATTCTTTCAAGGTGATCAAACAGCTGGCTACGCAGAGTCTTTTGTATTCTTACACCCACAATATGCCCCCAATACTGTAAAAAGTAGTTGAGCAAAGCCTTTATACAGTAAAAGACAAGCAGTGCTATCGCAGTGGCAAGCAACCAGTTAATCAGCATATTAGGTACGTAATTGTTGATTATTTCCGCTGTGATATAGGGGTAAATAAGACTAAAAACCGAAATAAGAAGCGCACAGAATAAGTCGGTTAAAAACAATTTCATATGCGGTCTGTAATACGGTATAAATCTTCTAATCAGCCCCTTTTGTAATTTATCTTTCTTTTCAACGTTATCCATATAAAGTTATTCATTATGACAAACTAAATGTCTGCCTGCTTATTTTATTCGGGTGTAACGCTTAGTTTATCAATTTACCGATTAAAAAGCCCAGTTACCGTCTTTGAAAATCTGAACTCTTTCACCATCTTTGGTTACACCCACGATAGACATATCCTTACTGCCTATCATAAAGTCAACGTGAATCATAGAGTTATTTATTCCCATCTTCTCACACTCTTCGTTGGTGTAGTTTTCATAGCCTTCCAGACAGTTGGAAAAGCCCCTGCCAAGTGCTAAATGGCAGCTTGCATTCTCATCAAAAAGCGTGTTGTAGAATAAGATACCCGTGTTGTTTATAGGACTGTCATAGGCGATTAACGCAACCTCTCCTAAATATGCAGCGCCTTCGTCCATGGCAATCATCTTTTCAAGCAGGTCACAGTTTTTCTCTGCACCTACCTTTACTGCCTTACCGTCTTTAAACTCTACCCAGAAGTTTTCAATGAGTTTACCCTGGTATGAGAGGGGCTTGGTTGAGTAAACTATACCCTCTGCACGCCCTCTGACGGGAGACGTGAACACCTCTTCCGAGGGGATATTGGGATTGAAATAAATATTTGAGCCAAGTGCAGTTTCTCCACCACCGCAGAAAAGCCCCTTAGGATTTAAACCTACAGTGAAATTCGTACCGTTAGAGGACTTGTATTCCAGGCTGTCAAAACGGTATTTGTTTAAAAATTCACACCTGTCGGCGAGATTCTTATTGTGCCTGTCCCAGGCTGCAACGGGGTCGTCATCTACCCTTGAACAGTCTAAAATAGCCTCCCAAAGCTTTTCAACAGCCTCCTCCGCGGAAAGGTCGGGGAACACTTTCAGCGCCCATTCCTTGCCGGGTACCGCTGCAATACACCACTGGTATTTATTTTCCATTGCTTCACGATAGGGCTTGATAATGGGATATCTCGCCATATTTGCTTTGGACAGTTTCTCATTGTCAGTACCTGCTAATCCGTCGGGATCGTCGGAGTCAAGCCAAAGAAGGCAGGTAAGCTTTTCAGCCCTCGTCTTCCACTCTGCCTCTTCAACTGCGGTAACCTCAGACATTGTCTCAAGAGAACGGTAAATAGCGTTAATTTTGCTGATGGGCATATAGCTCCACTTGACGTTAACCCTTGACGCTCCCTTTTTATAGCACTCTTCCA
>JBJFAG010000084.1:0-4164 GCA_051887795.1 Candidatus Coproplasma sp.
TTTTCGTCCGACATAAATCAGGAACTTGAAAACGGGAGGAATATTCCGGAATTTGACGTCTATTTTGGTAATGCCGATAACCAGCCTGTCTATGCAATTAAACATTGTAACGAGAACTTTATTTCAGAAAAATACAGATGCGATATTATAACTGATGAAAACCAATCTGTTAAAATCAGTTATAACTACTCCGAGGAGATTACTATTCCGAAAAGCCTGTTTTGTGAAGAACAGGGGGTAATTCGCTTTTGTATAAGCGGCATTAATATAAATGAAACAGATCCTGAACTTCGTTTACTAACCTGTATATATATCAATTATGACGTTACGGATGAGAAAGTCGTATTATCCCCTTGGGACGGATCCAGAGCTTAATAGACAATTATGCAAAACAGAGGTGCATTATGAAAGGAAAACGGATATTAATCGGGTTATTGATTTTAATAAGCTGTACGCTTGCTCTTTCAGCTTGTACAAACGCTTCTGATGACGATCCGTACAAAGATTATACGCCGTCGGGACTTGAAGCGAATATCTTACCCGTCGACTATGAAAACTTTACTGAAAGGTCGGGAATTGAACTCTTTTACGATTACGATAGCTATGCCGATCAAAACTTTGAATTAAGCTATGAGATGTCGTATTTTGAAACTAATTATTTGCTTGTATTTACGGTAACGTGTTGTTCTTCGGATGCGATGGAATTTAGGGAAATACTTGAATACGAGAAGAAGCTATATCCGCTGTTTTACAGGGCGGAAATCGGCAGTGATCAGTCTGTAACCGGCGATATTATAGTGATGTCGTATTATGTTGAAATATCGAAAGAGAGCGGATATGAAATCGGAGAGATTATTTTCCGTTACAAATAAGCTGTGCAATCAGGGTGTGTTTGGGATAGGTTATGAAAAAATTACTTAATATCATACTCATATTGCTTTCAGCCGCAACCTTTGCAGCGTGTGGCTGCAATGGGAATATCGTGTATTTTAAAGACGATTATGTCCAAAAGTATAACGACGTATTCTACGATTCTGCGGCGGATTGGATAAGCGAAGATTTTCAAAGCGAAAATACGGTTAGAGTTTCAGGATTTATCTACGATGACATTGAAACCTGTCTTTCGTCTACAAAGACTTTTATAGTTACCGACCGCGAGCAATTTAACAATATTTTTGTTGAAAATATTGAAGAGCTTGAAGTAAACTTCGACAGTCAGATGATTATCGTATATACTTTCGCAGCCCAATACGTATTGCCGGCATTTATACTTGATATGAATATAAACGGGGAAACCCTGACGGTAGACTATACCATACCGCTATATCCGAATGCGGGCAGTGCAACTCAGCCCTTCCAGCGTTGGTTTGTCCTGATATTGGATAAATCGGAGATAACTTCGGTAGGGTTTAACGAAAAAACTACGTACTATAGAAACAAATAGAGGCTTTTTTTGGTTGCGCAAAGAGTATTAAAAACCGTTTTCAAATAATATTCATTGAATAAAAGCGAGTGGAATTTTAAAAATTTCGCTCGCTTATTTTCGGTTATGCCGTTTAGGATTTGTAGAATAGCAGGCTTAATAAAAACTGTGTTGCCTAATCGGAGGCGGGGCGGCTGAAATCGAAAACGGTGAAATAAGAAAAGGGTTTTCAACGTCGGGTAACACTCCGCAGCGCCTATTGACGAAAAACCCCCGTTTTGATATAATATGGAAAAGGTGAGCAATATGACAGATAAAGACGTTAACGAAGAATTATTGAAATTGCAAACGGTTTGGGAAAGTGAATGTTATAAACCTCTGCTTGAAGAATACAAAAAGAATGAAGAGCAACGGGGCAAGCTGTCCTGCGCATTTAGTTTTGGCGTTTCAAGGCAGTATATGGAAAGCGATAAAAAAATTATGATCGTCGGACAAGAAGCTAACGACCATACTTACTGTTATGATAATTGGTGTTTAAAAAATTGGCAGGAATGGGCTGTCTCTTATCTGAACAGGCAGGTGAATAGAGAAAAGAATAAACAGATGGGTTATAACAGGTCTCCGTTTTGGCGTTTTTTCAGAAAATTTGCCAAGGCAGGATATGCACCCTGCTGGAACAATCTCGATAAAGTCAGAACTTACGTTAAAAAAGATCAAAAAGATTGGAAAGAAGATTTCTTACCTTACAAAACAGGGAGTAATGAAAGGGAGATTCTTAACAGAAAAATTTTCGACGGCGCTTCAAAATCCCTGCTCGAAAAGGAGATAGAGATAGCAAAGCCGAATATTGTCGTTTTTGCCGTCGGTCCGAATAATCCGTATTATCATGCGCTGAGTTTAGCTTTTTTCTCGGGTGAAGATGTTGACAGAAAGCTTGAAAATGTTTTCCCTAAACCCAACATAGATGAATGTTATAAAAATATTTCAGTCGACTTAGGGTTAAACGTCCCTGCATATTGGACCTATCATCCCAATTTGTTAAGCAGAAAGAAATGGCTTAATACAGTGGTGGATAAAATTATCAGCGAAAATGAATAGATTAGATTGAATAAACCCCTTTAAAAACAGATTTATAAGGCATTCAGGCTTGCCGACATTGTGAATGCTTTGCATAGAGAAAAAGCGGTTACGCAATATTTTTGTGTGCTTAAAGGACGATATGATTAATACAGAAGAACAAGCTATAAACGCATTGCAAGCTTTAAACAAAACGCTTTGCGAATTGGAAAAGCCAAAGGATTTAAATTTCTTTGAAGCAGCAGGGCTGACTACTCAGGAAGTCAAGCACTCTGCTTTCTTTGCCTGGCTTTTAAATCCGAAGCAAACTCACAACAAGGGGTGTTTGTTTTTGTCTGACTTTTTGCAATCGCTATATGACTTTGACAGTGAAAACGAAGTTCCTTCTAACGCTGAAATATTATCGCAAACATTGACCTTTGCAGAGCTTACGGCGTTTGCAAATGCAGACGATATTATAGTGGAAACCGAAAAGGTTATTGATAACCCCGAAAGCAGAATTGACATTTTTCTAAAGTCCGAAAAGACAAAGACCGTGTTTGTTATTGAAAATAAGGTATTCACTTCAACGCACGACGACCAGTTAAGGCGGTACTGCGAAGAGGTTGCCAAGCTTGAAACGGGCGGTTGCCTGAAAAAGATTTTTGTGTACTTAACACCGTTTGGGGAAGTGCCGAAAGATATAGACGGCAACTATCAAAGCAATTGGTGTATTATTGACTATGGTACAATAATTAAGAATTTAAAAAGTCGTATCGGCAAGCTGCAAAATGCAAAATTAAAATGCTTTATTGAGGACTATATATCTATGGTTGATAACAGAATTTTACATAATAATCCAACGATAAGAGAGCTTTGTAAAAAGATTAGGCGTGAACATTCCGATGCGCTTGAAATATTGCTCAATTACGCTGATAACGTGGATATGGCGTATAAATATATAGCAACCGAGTGGCTCCCGCAAAATATCCCTGACATATCCGAACTAATCTATAGCGGCAGAAAACTTGTATTCGTCACAAAGGCGGTTAGTGATTATTATGCCGAAAACCAAACAGATATTAAGGTTAACGAAGAGATTTACAGGCTTCAAATTTCCGTTACGTCAAAGGACGGGCCTGTGATGATTACAGTTTGGCTTTCAAAGGAAAAGGACGAGGAATGGTCAGAAGCCGATAAAAAAATACGTGACATTTTGCAACCTAAAAAGGCAATGGGTGCGAAATACTGTACCCTGTATTCGCATACCTTATTGACAGTAGAAGAGCGTGAAAAGGTGTTTGACGAAGACAGAGATTTGTATGCCCTGCTTTCAGGCAGACTTGGACAATTCCTTACAAAGCTTCATCAATTTGAAAGACAATTAGCAGAGTTATGATTATTAAACGTTCATGAAAATTAAAATGCGAACCGTTTATGTGGCGGTTCGTATTTCTATTTATGTTGGTTTTAGCACGCAAAATAAGTATTTATGTATATTCAAACAAAACGCCACTATTTTATGCAAAAAGTATTAAAAACGTTTCCCAAAGTTTCCCAAATTGTAGATATTAACAAAAAAAGTGAGAGGAATTTTTACAACTCCTCTCACTTTTTTCTGGTGCACCGCTTGAAAACAAGGTTGAACTTTCGAGTTCTTCAAGCGATACCGTTTCTTCTTTACC
>JBJFAG010000085.1:0-4163 GCA_051887795.1 Candidatus Coproplasma sp.
TACGTTATCCGCTCCCTGCAAAAAGTCCATTTCACAAAGCCGTCTTGCAATCTTTTCCTTTCTTGACACGTCTTTTTCTCCTTTGCCCGTAACCTTGATAGCACAGTTATTTCAACGCCGATTGCAAAAAGCTAATCAGCTTGTTGTTAAGTTCTTTTATGTAATCGCTTGTAAGTTGCCATTCCAACGCAAGAGCTGCTTGCGTATTGTTTTCAACATACAAAGAAACATAGAGAACAAAGAGTCTTGCAGGTGCATTTTGCATTGCCGTATTATAACGTTCGACTTTTTGCAAAATCGCCAACGGCTTGACAGTCTTTGCGCTTCTGTCAAACAAATCCTGCATTGAGTAGTAATAGCGTATTTCTCTTAAGTCGTTTCGGACTTGAACTGTGGTAAGCATTTCATTACACCTCCTGATTTTGATTTTTCTTGCCGAACCGCTTTAAGATTGACTGCATTGTTTTCTTTTCGTCCGCATTACATTTTGTAAGCAAACTTTCAAGAAATGCTTGTTGTTCGGTTGACAGATACTGCTTTCCCAGATAGTAATCATCGGCAACAAATACACCACCATCATGACTACCGGCTATGGTATAAATGGGGTAAGATAATGAGAGTTCCAACACGTCACGATATATCGTGCTACGACTTACGTTGAACTCAAATGCGAGATTATCAATCTTTTCCTGACGTCTTTCGCACAGCAGTTCTAAAATCGCTTGTCTGCGAGTGGTCGAACTCATTATCTTCACCTCCTTTGCCTTTGATGACTCTATTTTCGGATACTCACGTTGCAGGTTTTGACACGTGAGAAAAACTTTTTGAAATTTTTTTTGAAATAAAAAAAGTGCCTTGACAAAACAGGAACCTCAAAAAGAGATTCGCTGTTCGCCAAGACACTTTTAAGCCTTGTGTTTTACCTATTCAGGTAAGTTACGAACACTTATACATAAAACATTGACACCGGATTTACCTACTTTCACTGTTTCAGAACGACCGATATATCCTTTTATGTACGAACTATTTGGTTTTACTTCATTGTTACTTTTATCAGAATTTCTTTGTTATGCCGTTTACTGAATACTTTTGCTTTGCATCGGTGGCATACCACAAGAATAGCGCCGTCCTCTCGTTTTATACCCGTTGTCTTGTGATGACAAGCAGGACAGACGAAAGACACTCGGTTAGAATTCGTTTCCAAAATTCAGCCTCCTTCTCCCGTGATACATTAAGAGCTGGATTTAGCCTACTACATTGATAGGGTTGGGAAATCCCGTATCGTAGTAAAACTATCTTTTGTATCTAAATATGAATAGTTGTTTGTAAAGCGGGGCTTCTTTATTTCGCAACTATGCAAATTTCATAAATATCATCGAAAAAGATTTTTTGTTGATTGACTATCAAATAATGGTATGGAAAGTTAATCTTTTCAAAAATTCCTTCAACATCATAATAATGACCGGCAGAATAAAAGGTAAGTTTTATTCCCATACCCTTTTCTAATTTACACAAAACGGAAGATATTTCTTCTTTTCGTTCTTCGGAAATTTCCTTTCTCTCAACACGGGTACGCTTTTCTATTCTGCTTTGTATTTCTTCCGATAAACCTTTTAGAGCATCAAACGGAAGAAACTGTGCCGCTCTGTTTACATCATCGTCTTTATTCACCGCCGTTATGTCCTCCAATCAGTTTATTTCTTTCAACTTGCGTAGCGCCTTCTTGCAAGTCGAAGGCTCGAAGCATTGCATTTTTTCCAAACCTGTCTTTAATCTCCAGAACTGCGTGCTCCAATCTACGTTCTTTCTCAATAGCCTCGAAATCGGTGAACAAATCGTAACCTTCAGCTGATTCGTCTGCCAAACCCGAAAAAGATATTCCAAGTCGTCTTATAGGCACGTCTTTTGCTGTGGTTTCTTCAAATATCTCGTCAACGTATTCTCTAATAAACAAGTATAGGTTGGTGCTATTAAGCAATTTCTTTGTTCCGCCACTTGCAGGTATTACGTCTTTTGAGTATCCGACAAATATTCCGACGTGGCTTGCAATCAAGTGTTCTCGAATAAGCCTTTGACAACCGTTTAATGCCATTTCTTGAATTACGATTTTTGCTTTGTCGTACTCATAATCGCTGAACAAGATTTGCGAGTTAGAAATTGACTTGGATTTGCTCTTGTATTTCTTTATATCTGCAATAGTACAAGACTCTTTCCCGTTTGCGTGATCTATAAGTATCTTGGCATTTTTACCAAAATGACGATACAATATTTCTTCCGGGGCATTTGCTACGCCTTTCAAGTCATATATACCAAATCTCGCAAGCCTATTTGCAGTTCCTTTTGCGATATTCCAAAAGTCGTTTATCGGTCTATGTTCCCACAACGTTTCCTTAAAAGTTTCTTCCGTCAATTCACCGATATGGTCTTTGCAATGCTTCGCCGTTATATCCAACGCTATCTTTGCAAGAAAAAGATTAGTTCCGATTCCGCAAGTAGCCGGGATATGCGTTTTTAGCGCAATTTCGTTAATGAGCTTCTTCGCCAACTGTTTTGCAGTTAGTTTATATATGGATAAATAATCCGTTACGTCTATGAATGCTTCGTCAATAGAATATTGGTGAATATCGTCTTGCGAAAAATAGTCCAAATATATTTCAAATATGTCGGCGCAATACTTGATATACAAACTCATTCTCGGCTTAGCAATTATATAGTCAATGTCTTTTGGTATTTCAAAAAGCCGACAACGGTTTTTTACGCCCAAACTTTTTAGCTTTGGAGAAATGGCGAGAGTAATTGCTCCGTTACCGCGAGATTCGTCCGCCACAACAAGATTTGTTTCAAACGGACTTATATTTCGCTCTGCACATTCAACCGATGCGTAAAACGATTTCATATCTATACATAAATAAGTCCGCTGCTTTTCCATAAATCTCCTTATTCTAAATCTTTTAGAACTTTTACCGCCACACCTTGAATTGCGATGCTGTCAAAGTACATATCTTCCATTTCATCGTTTTCCGGGTGAAGTCTTATTTGTTTACGCTTATCGTCAAGATAATAACGCTTGAGCGTTGCTTCGTTGTCAATCAATGCTACAACAATCTGACCTATCTCTGCCGTTTCCTGCTGACGTATGATTACCAAATCGCCATCGTTGATATTAGCGTTAATCATACTATTGCCTTTCGCTCGAAGAATAAAGAAATTACCGCTTCCCAAAAGTTCACGGGAAAAAGTGACATATGACTCGATATTTTCTTCTGCCAAAATAGGCGTACCGCAAGCAATTTCACCAACGATAGGAAACTTATCCGCTCTTTTAACCGATTTAGATATTTCCTTTGTCTGCAAACTCCTGAACCTGTTATTCTTTTCTATTTCGCCACGGTTAATAAGTTCGGTAACATATCTGTGTGCGGTTGTTGTTCCAATTTCCAATTCTTCGGCTATCAATGAGAGTGTAGGGTAATCGTTATTTTCAAAATAATAGCCATTTATGAACTCAAGAATTGCATTTAACGTATTTTCATTTTTGCTACGCATAAGTACCTCTCTTTTGCCTATATGGAAAATGTTTTCCTTTTAGGTGTTTTTATTATACTCAAAGCAGATTGCAATGTCAAGAGGAACGGACACAATTTTATGTGAAATTTTTGACCTGAAAAAAATTTCTATCTTACCTTTTGTCTTTCTGGAACGTAGCATAATCCCCCGCATTGGTTTGTCAAGGCTCGAAAAAAATAATCTGATTTTCAAGGCAAGAACATCTTAACATAACAATGATGACAAGTATGTGTCATATTTCCAACAAAAAAAGAAGATTTTTACTATGCTATTTTTTTCTCGTCGCTTTGCTTACCCTTGACAAACCTTCTTTGGTGATTATTTCGTTCCCCGTCGAAAGACAAAATGAAAGAAAAGGAGGCAAAAACCAATGAACCATTGTCACGCCCCAGAAAAGCCATTTTGGGGCAATTTTTTGGTCTTTTTTATGTCATCAGAAGTAGAAATGAAGCCATTAAAACCCGAAATCAAGCCATTTACACTTTCTAAACGGGTTGTGATAGTGTTGTATCAGAAAGTTAGCGAGCGATATGAAATCTATCGACTGAGAGCTTTCAATACTACACAAGGAGGTTCAAGGCAAATGTTAAGAAGCA
>JBJFAG010000086.1:0-4140 GCA_051887795.1 Candidatus Coproplasma sp.
TCAGATAAATTAAGAGAGGTGTAAAGATATGGCAGTACCCAAGAGAAAACAGTCCAAGAGCAGAACTAATAAGAGGTTCGCAAACTATAAGGCAACGGCGCCTACACTTGTAGAGTGCCCTCATTGCCATGAGAAGATGCAGGCTCACAGAGTTTGCGGTAACTGCGGTTATTACGATAAGACCGAAGTTGTTGCTCAGCAAGAAAGCAAAAACTAATATTATTTAAAACGAGTTGCGGGCTTTGTGTTAGCAAAGCCCGCATTTCCTATACACAAAAAAAGGATAAAGCGTATGGAACAAAAGATGTTCTTTGTTGCTCTCGAATTTCCGCAGGATATAAACGTGGCAGGCAGGCTGTTCTGGTATGGCTGTCGTGACCGGAGCGTTACAGAGGGGGATTGGGTATTAGCTCCGCTCGGCAGGCATAACAGACTTCAGAAGGCAATTGTCCGTAAAACGCTTTTGGCAACTGAGGAAGATGCACCCTACCCCATACACATTATAAAATACGTCAGGTGCAGGTATGAAGAGGGAGTAAACGGGCAAAATAGTGATATGGTACCCGAAATCTGTATTGAAGATATAGCAAAGTATACGGACGGCATAAACGTCTATGACGAAGGCAATTGTACGGCGTATTCAAAGGGCAGCGACGGGTTCGCAAAGATTTGCGCTGTCTGGACGGGAATGATGGGCTTTGCCCGCCAGATGCCTGCATTCGGTGTAAGCTTAAACGCAGAAACAAAACAAGCTATTAAGAGTAATTTATGGCTGGAATTTACCTTCCCGCAGGAGTACTGCAACAACGGTATGACCTTCGAAAGACTTTTAGTCAACGTCGATAAAAGCTTTTCAGGGTTTAACGTTATTCGTTTTAACAGTAAATACGGCTATGACGGCAGGTGCTTTTACTTCGATTTAATAGGCTGTACCATGCTGGATTTATACAACGCCATAAAGGGGTAATATACACCTTTAAAATCAGCATTTCACGCATGGACTAAATTAATAATTTGAAGCATTCAAATTCGACGAGGCGATAAATATGAATATTGAATATAAAGACGTTCATCAATTTGAGGCCAAAGAACTTGAAAGATTATTTCTTTCGGTTGAATGGTCGTCAGGGCATTTCCCCGAAAAGCTTGTCGTTGCAATGAAGAATTTTAATACGGTATTTTCAGCCTGGGACGGCGATAAACTCGTCGGAATGATATGTGCCATGGATGACGGGATAATGAATGCCTACGTTCATTATCTTCTTGTCGATCCCGAATATCACGGCAAAACAATAGGCAGAACTCTCGTTCATATGCTAAAAGAAAAGTATAAAGATTACATGCGTATTGTTGTTGTAGCATATAATGACGAACTGAATTTTTATAAAGCTTGCGGCTTTGAAAAAAGCGAAAACGCCTCTCCTATGTTTATAACGTCACTTTGGACGTAATATAATAAAATCCCTTATATCTGACAGAAAAAAATATAGTATTGTAAAAAAGAAAAGACTAACGAAAAAATCGTTAGTCTTTTAAATTATCTTAAAAGTCAAAAAGGCAAAAGGGGAGATTGGCGGTGTTTTATACAAAACTATTTATTTTCAGCCTTAAATTTCTCAATTGCCTTAGAGAGCTGGTCGGGGCAGGAGGTGCCGTTTCTGCACAAAACGCCCTTGACGATATCGTGAACTTCGTCAATATCTCTGCCTTCGGCAAGTCGGGAAACGCCCTGCGTGTTACCGGCACAGCCGCCTAAAAATTTAACCGAATGTATTTTGTTGTCGTCATCAACTTCAAAGGTAATCTGTCTCGAACAGGTACCGGAGGTTATATATCTGCAAGTTTTCATATCAATTAATCACACAAATTATCGTATATAGCGTTGTAGACGTTTGCGGCCTTTTCTTCCCATTTTTTGTAGATGGTGTTGGCTGTTTTCTTATCCGGAACGACGAATTTTAGTTCCAGCATGGGTTGCACGGCGGCGAGTATTTTTAAATTTACGGTATAGGTACCGTCCTTATTCTTATAGTAGTCCGCCCTGCATTCCTGCCTGTTTCTGTATTTACTGCTGTTTATCTTTACAAACTTTGAAATCTCTTCCCTCACGCTTTTGGGAATATTTATGTAGAAGTTTGCAAGCGTTTCGCGGCCGTCGGGGGTAATTGCATACAGGGTGTTGTCCTCATCGTCGTCGCTGACGGCAAAGATAAAGTTGTCGTCAATGAGCTTGTGAATGATGTTTACGCAGTCCATATAGCCCATCCAATCATTGGAAGTGGAACACATATCGACAATGGTTCTTTCAGAAAGAGCGCTCTCCATCTTATCAAAGACGAACAGAATTATTAATTTGTTTATTGAGTTTTCCGTCTGTCTTATCATAAGTCCTCGCACCTGAAATAGATAATTAACCACCCGTAAGAGTGAAAGTACACTAATTATATCTTTTATTTATTTCAAAATCAAGATATTTAGGCGAAAAATATTTTATTTTAAAAATTTATGTGATATAATTGATTTACAAAAGATTAATTAAACTCCTAAGACAGGCCAAGGGTGGAAAATAGTGGAAACTGTAAAAGAGCAAATAACCGACTTTTTAAACAAGTGTGAAGAGCTGAAAAACTGCAAATTCATAATGGCAACTACAAAGATTAAAGATATTTTAAAATCTATCGTCAATAGTCCTGAATTGTATGAGCTTTTCAACACGGTTGCAAACGGGTTTGATTACCCGGCGATGAAACAGCGTTGTTTTATTGATAACGGAAATTGCAGGGTAGCTCTGCCCGAAACGGTAGGGGAAAGGCTTGCCTTCATCTTCTGTCTTTTGGTTGAGTTTGACAGGAATGAAATTAATTTTAACGCTTTCCTGCAAAAGTATTATCCCAAAGACGGCAGTTATTATTCAAGCTATCATCTCTTCTGCGACGAAGTTATCGGCTCCTTGGAAAATATTATCTGCGATGTGTTCAGTAAGGAGCTTAGTGAAAAAGACGTCGTTCAGATTGCTCAGCGGGCAGAGAGCGTTGAACAGGTACCGCCTCACGCCGACAACGGCCTGGCGTTAATGTTAATCAATGCCGAAAGGGAAGCAGTGGAGTGTTCAAATCTCTCCCAGGAAGATAAAGAGGCTGCATATTTAATGTTAGCAGCACTTGAAAATGCCGTTTCGACGTACAACGTTCCCCTTATTCAATCGTTGTCGTGCGGATATAATTATTTTGTTTTATACACCAATTTAGTGAGCAATACCATCTCAGACCTTGTTGATGAGTTGGCAAATATAGTAGGTTAAGGTTAATATGAATTTCAAAGAAGAAAAAATTTCATCGCAGCTTATATTTAACGGAAAAATATTATCTCTCTACGTAGACAGCGTTCGCCTACCCGACGGCAGGGAGGCAAGAAGAGAGTGCGTACGCCACCACGGCGGCGCTTGCGTATTGTTTGTTAAGGAGGGCAAGATTGCCTTAGTCAAGCAATACCGCTATCTCTACGGTAAAGAGATTTATGAGATTCCCGCAGGGAAAATGGACGAAGGCGAACAGCCCGATCTGGCTGCACAGAGGGAGTTGAAAGAGGAGACGGGGTATTTGGCAGAAGTTAAGCACCTTCTGGATATATATCCGACTCCCGGCTATACGGACGAGATTATACATATTTATTTTGCTGAAAACGGTGAGTACGTCGGCGAAAAGCTGGATGAGGGTGAATTTTTGAATTGTCAGTTTTTTGCGATTGACGACGTCCTTAAGATGATCGAAAGCGGTGAGATATGTGATGCAAAAACGGTATCGGCCGTATATAAATATCTGTACGAAAGGAATAAATAAGAATAAAAAAACGGGGCGGGTCGCCGACAAGGCGACCCGCCCTTTTTAACGTCAGTTGCAACCGCAGCCGCAGTCACAGCCTTTTCCGCAGAACAGGTTATTTAAAGTACCGTTCTTCCACATACTGAATATAAGGGCAATAAGTATGGGTAAACAGCTACCTGCAAGCGCACCTTCCAGACCGTTACCACCGCAAGCGGAAGCGATTAAGAGCAGAATAAGTATCCACAGACAGCTGTTGCAACCGCAGAAGTTAGAAAATAAGTTCATAGTTTTCCTCCCGTAATTATTCTGCAAGGCG
>JBJFAG010000087.1:0-4119 GCA_051887795.1 Candidatus Coproplasma sp.
GTTGTTATGTTTGCCGCCGCAATGGCGCTGTCCTATCCCCTGCCCTATATCTTCGTAGGATACAACGCAGAGCTTATGGCACTCACCCGAAGAGGGTTTATAATTTGCTCTTTTATGTTCTTAGTTATGGGCTTCAACGTATTTGGTTCGGCATTCTTCACCGCCTTGAACAACGGATTGATCTCTGCAATCCTCTCCTTTATGCGTACCCTTGTATTGCAGATTGTCTGCGTCTTTGTTCTGCCCATACTATGGGGTGTAGACGGAATATGGGCGGCCAACGTGTTTGCAGAGCTATGCGCAGTTTTCATAAC
The DNA here is from genome assembly GCA_051887795.1 of Candidatus Coproplasma sp. Taxonomy (GTDB): domain Bacteria; phylum Bacillota; class Clostridia; order Christensenellales; family Borkfalkiaceae; genus Coproplasma. The sequence continues at coordinate 315 of JBJFAG010000087.1, forward strand.
CTTTACCTTTATATTCTGTATGAGAAAGAAATACGGGTATTTATAATTTAGAGTTTATAATTATAGGCCGCCGTGCGCTTTGATAAAAGCGCACGGCGGCTTTTTTATAAGGTTAAAAATTCCATTCTGACAGGAGTATATCCCCCCGCGTTTGACACAAGATAAGGTTACGGAGGGCATTATGGAATTTGACGAAACTAAAACTTATTTGAACTTAGCCCGTTCTTTTGCGGGTGAAAGTCAGGCGGGTATGCGCTATCAATTAATTGCAAGGGAGGCTACGGCCCAGGGTTATATTGCGCTTGCAGACCAGATTAAGACGCTTGCCAAAAACGAAACCGTCCATGCAAGGAGGTTTTTTGAAGAGTTGACTAAAAGAGGCAAAGTGCTTGATAATATCGAAATAGATGCAGGCTATCCCTTCCATACGGGGGATTTAACCGAGATGCTTAAGCTCGCTGCAATTGACGAGAAAAACGAACACGAACGCATTTACCCGACTTTTGCAAAGGAAGCTTTAAGCGAGGGGTTTGACGATATAGCGGCGTTATTTAATATGATTGCCAACGTTGAAAAACACCATGAGCAGATTTTTAACTACCTTTATGAAGCTATGGAGAGCAGCAATCTGTACAAAAACGAAAGTCCCATTCTTTACGTCTGCAAGGAATGCGGGTTTATGCACACCTCAACCGAGGCGTGGACCGTCTGCCCTCTATGTAAAGAAAGTCAAGGTTTCGTCACGTTAAACGTGCCCTACGGGAAGGAGAAATCATGAAGAAAGCTAACAATCAGGAAAATAAGCAGACCAAAAATTGCGGAACTAAGAACTGTGGCTCTTCCAAAAGCACGAAAAACTGTAAGTAAATTTTACAGCTTTGACGACCCGTTCGGCAGTTACACGGGCATTTGCGCCGACCCCGGTGACAAGCCCGTTCAGGATGCAGACGACCTTTAATTTAACTGCCTTACGGTAAGATGAAAGGGCGCCCCTTGCTTACGTTTAAGCAAGGGGCGTCTGTTCGTATTCAGTTATAATATTCGCTTATAATATTCGCTGCGCCTGTATGTAATAGCTCCAGCGCTTTGCAGATATCTGCTCTATCCTTGCATAGTCCGAAGAGGTGTGGAGTATATAGTTATCGCCGAGGTATAAGGCGACGTGGCCCACCCTTTCTATACCCGTATTATTCTTCCTTGCGTCGTTGGTGAAAAACAGCAAATCACCCCTTTTAATCTGGGATTTTGCTACCGTCGTACCCTGATAAATCTGCGTTCGGGTATTGAGCTTTAAATTGACGTCCGCACCTAATTTGAATATGTACTGCATGAGCGATGAGCAGTCGAACTTGGTTGCGGTAAAGCCTGAAATTCTGTTGCCGTTTTCGTCTAAATACCTCGTTGCGCCGTATACGTAGGGAACGCCTAAGCACTTACCGCCCTCTGCAATTACCGCCTCCACAAGACTGCTTTCGCTCGCCTCCATATAAAAGATAGAGCAGTAGCCGGCTGAAATATAAGCCGTCTTGTTTTTATAGGTTGTCTTTATCCAATTGCCCGTACGCCCTGAGTATATGTATACGTTGTTTTTCTCCGCAACGCCTAACACCGAATAGCCTGTCCCCGCTCCGCTACGTATGTTAACGCTGTCCCCCGTAATGGTAAAATATTCTGCCATGGCGGGCTTAGGCTCCTCTTCGGGGGGAGTGGGTTCCTCTTCAGGGGGAGTAGTTTCCTCTATGACGGGCGGCGTCTCTATCGGGGGCGCCTCCTCTACTATTCCGCTGTCGGGTATGTCCCCCTCTGCGTTATCGGGCTTACTGCACCCCAATGCGGACATACACGAAACCGCTGTAAGAAAACTTGCAAAAACTAAAATCGTTGCCTTTTTCATAATGTTTTTTCTCCTTTTGGTATTTTCTCCATTATAACCCAAGCATACAGCTGAGTGCAATGCAAAAAATTTTCCAACAGAGGTAACCAAAGGCAACAGCCAGTCTGAGCCGTGATTAATTACACAATCCGTGCGATTAACCCGACGGCGTCCGACGTGTTATAATCCAGACGTGTTATAATCCAACGACAAAGCTGTGATTAAATCGGACACAAACCGCTGAGTGAAGCGGAATTAAATTTTGATTTTTGAAAAGGTTTCGCCTATAGGGGCTTTGACTACAAGCTCCGCCATTGCGTCTGCGGAGGTTGCGCCCTTGTTTATAACCACCAGGTGCTTACCGTTGAAATAGTTGATTAATGACGCAGCGGGGTAGACGACGAGCGAAGTACCCCCTATTATCAAGGTGTCGGCATGTGAAATGGCGTGGAGAGCGCCGTTGACGACTGCATTGTCTAGCCCCTCGCCATAGAGGACTACGTCGGGCTTGATAATACCGCCGCACTCGCAGCGGGGAACGCCCGTAGACCCCGTAATATGCCCCAACGAATAGAATTTACGGCACCTTGTACAATAGTTGCGGTGAATACTTCCGTGCAGCTCAAACACCCTCTTGCTGCCCGCCGCCTGGTGCAGACCGTCTATGTTCTGGGTTATTACGCAGTCCAGCTTGCCCGCCTCCTCCGCACGGGCTAAAAACAGGTGTGCGGCATTGGGCTTTGCCTCTTCAAAAATCATCTTATCCCTGTAAAAACGGTAAAACTCTTTAGTGTTGTAATTGAAGAAATCATGCGAAATTATCTCTTCGGGAGGGTAGGCGTACTGCTGATTATACAGCCCGTCTGCAGAGCGGAAGTCGGGTATGCCGCTCTCGGTAGATACCCCCGCCCCGCCGAAAAATACCAGCCGTTTGCTATCGTCTATTATTGCCTGTAAACGTTCTATCTCATCCATTTTTTTTCACCCTTAATTCTGTTTACATATAAAAAACCGCCGTAAATATACGGCGGTTCAGTCTGCTTCTGCCAAAAATTTGCGAAGGCTTAGTCTTCCACGCCCTCGTTGAGCTTTTCCAAAAGCTTGTCCAAATCGTTGCCGTGAACGAATACTGCCTCTTCAATGGTCTCACCGTGAGCCATTGCGCAGCCAATGCAGTGCATACCTACTGCCTGAAGAATTTCAGCACTATTGGGATTGATTGAAAGACAATCTGCAATTAACGTATCCTTGGTTATTTTTGCCATTTTTATAATACTCCTATATAATTAGTTTACCCTTTCGGGATAAAAATATTTAACTGTTTAAATAATTATTCAGTCTTTTCAGACCTTTCCTCTTCCAACTCCTGCTCGGAGAGTTTAACAAATTTAAGCTCAGTAATTCTTCTGAACTCGGTCTGGCTTACGGTAATTTTTAAATTTTCGTAAGTGAGCTCGTCACCCATCGAGGGAACTTTACCCAGCATTTCGATTACCCAACCGCCAACCGTCGCGCTCTCGCAGTCGATATCCTTTAAGTCAAAATACTCGCAGACGTCGTTGAGTGACGTGGAGCCGAGAACCTTAAACTCCGTTTCGCTGACTTCGGTTATGTCCGATTCAACTTCGTCGTGTTCGTCCCAGATTTCACCAACAAGCTCCTCCAAAATGTCCTCCATGGTGATGATGCCGACCGTCTCGCCAAACTCACCGGAGACGACCGCCATGTGCGATTTCTTCTTCTGGAGCTGCTGCAATACTGCCGCTATCTTGGTTGTAGATACTACGAAGATTGCAGGCTTTGCCGCCTTTTCCAGCGAGAAACCGGGGTCCATACGCTGTTTGATGAAGTCCTTTTCGTGTAAAATACCTATTATATTATCTATGCTGTCCTTATACACGGGCAGACGTGAATAACGGGTATCGAAGAAAA
>JBJFAG010000088.1:0-4107 GCA_051887795.1 Candidatus Coproplasma sp.
TTTATATGAACTCTTTTTTTATTTGCAAGTGTTGCACTTGAAAGTATAATTCACCGCTAAATTAAAAGCCGCCGCAACCTAAGTTGCGGCGGCTTGTCTTTATACAAAAAAGTGCGGTTACACAGCTTTCTGTGTGTAACCGCACCGTCTATTCAATTGTCAGTTTTTTTTCATCTTCCGCAGTTGAGTACAACGTAAGCGAGGGGAGAAATTCCGTAAGCATTTACGTCGTCATCGAGCCTGATAATGTCTTCATAAATTTCGAACATGGCCTTATTCTGCCTCCTTAAATTATAGTATTCCGAAAGTGTATCGGGTTTTCAAATGCTTTTCCGCACCTGAATAACAATGTGTTTTACTGCACCTCCTTTCGAAATCACCTGCAGTATACCACCCTCAGAAATGTAAGTCAATAACATTTTAAAAAATTTTCAAAAGCTTAAAAATGTTAGATTACAACATAATTATATGTTTATAGGGTGTATTTTTGTGAATTTAAGAGGTTAGATTTATTCAAATGTTTGAAATTTACAAAACAATCGATTTTTTCAGGAAAATTAACATTTTTATTTTACGGGCGGTAAATCACTTAATTGAAATGTCTAAATACTTATCGGGGTCGGTGCTTTCGCCGTTTTCGATAACCTCAAAATGAATGTGTGATTCCAGCATACACTCCTTGCCCGAGGCCTCCGCAACGGTGCCTAAGGCGTCGCCCTTTTTAACGCTGTCGCCAACCTTTAAGGAAGAGTTTACGTCGATAAAGGAATAGCTCGTCTTAACTCCGTTGGCATGCTTTATAACTATCTTATTGCCGTCTAACGGATCGTCGTTCAGTATGCTTTCGACTACGCCGTCATAGCAGCAGACTACGGTCGTGCCTACGGGAGCCGCTAAATCCAAACCCTCGTGGAAGTGCCACATGTTGTTGAGCGTCACGTCCTCTACAAACTCATAGGGGGTGATGACGTTAATTGTCGCCAGGGGTGTGGCCCAGCTTGTGTCAGAAGCGGTGGGCTTGTCATTATCGGTGTTTTCACCGCCCGTGCCGTCGTCGGTGTTGCCGCCGTCGGTGGGTTCGTCGGGTTTGTCGTTGTCGCCCTTGTCAATCGTGTCGGTTACGCTCGTTCTGAACCAGTCGTTTGCGGCACAGATGCTGATTACGGTAACCGAGGCTATAAGCAGTACGCAGGCCGCCAGGATAAGATAGCGGAACAATAATTTTCTCTTGTTGGTTTTCTTTTCGTTGTCCATGTTTATTAAGTCTCCTTTTGGTTTTTGCAGATTACATTATTGACGGCAATTATTAATCTTATTCGCCTGATTTTTAAAAAATGTTTGTAACGTTATTTTTCGGTAGACCCCATACTATGCCTTAACTAACGCATTAATATCCCCCGAATATTATGGGCGAGGCGACGGTTACGCCGCTCTCCTTTATGCATATATGCAGATTAATTTCTTCCCCGTATAGCGTGACGGAGTATGGCAGGTTTGCCTTGCAGTAGTAATTGACGGTACCGTCGACCTCTTCGGTGAAGATAATCTTACCGCCTACGCTCTCTAAAAACCCGACCACGTCTAAACTGTTATAGGTTGCGCTTTCTCCGTTAACCCCCGAAAGCAACAGCCTTGTCAATCGGGCGCTATCCCCCTCGGCAAAGACCTCTTTACAGTTCAGCGAGGTGTCGCCCAAATAAAAGCGGTAGCTGTCCGCATTGCTGAACAACAGCTTGTTGGGCAGGGTGCAGATTGCGCCGAGCATAAGTGCGGAGAGGATTAACGTTATTAAAAGCTTAAAAGCCATTTTTATTATGCCCATAAAAAATCCCCCTCGCGTTTTGCAGAGGGGGTTATTGACCTGATTGTTTGGTTTTATTCATGGGTGCGAGAAAAATATGCCTGACGGTGAATTATACGGACTAAAGCGTGATTAAGTCCACGCTAACGGGGTGAATAATACGGGCTGAAGGCGTGATTAAGTCCACGCTAACGGGGTGTTAATACGAGATTAAGCGGCTAAGTCCACCGCTGAAACGTTGACTAAGTCCACCGTTATGCCGTATCGGCGGGGATATCGGAATAAAAAAACCGTGTAAAGCCTGTTGCTTCACACGGTTGATTGATGACGTCAATATAGAATTTTAATGGCAGCCGCCGCACGTCTTGCAGTTGCCGCTGCACTTTACCGTCTTTTTGCCTGTTGAAGAGAACATTTCTCCGCTGAAAACCCGCTCTGCCTTTGTCTTACAGTCGGGGCAGGTTACTTCGTCGGAAAATTTTTTAACAAGTTCCTCGAATTGTTTTCCGCAGTTCGGGCATTTGTATTTAAAAATGGGCATATTATTTCTTCTTCCTGTTAATTTTCTGGCGCTTGGGCTTGCCTTTTGCCGGCTTCCTCTTGAGCAGAAATATCGCTGCGAAAAGCGTTATTGCAAGAGCGCTGCCTATTACGATGTAAAACCATATGGGCGAAGTTTCGCCGCTGCTGACGTCGAACGGAACGGGCATGTTCATTCCCCAGAAGCCCGCAATCATAGTCGGTATGGCGAGCAGTATGGTGATGATAGTCAGCTTTTTCATTGACTCGTTGGCGTTGTTGGAGATGACCGAACCGTATGCGTCCATGGTAACCGAAAGCGTATCCTTATAAATTTTACACATCTCGTTTGCCTGGTTGCACTCGATTGTTAAATCGTCGTAGAGGTCCTGATATTCCTCATTCTTTGCAACCGCTTCAACCTTGGCCAGTTTGTCGTGAACTTTGGCGTTGGAATTTAAAGAGGTTGAGAAGTATACAAGCGAATTTTCCAGCTCTAAAAGCTGAAGGATATCGTCGTTCTTAAGCTCGTTTGCAAGCTCGGTCTGCACCCTTTGGCTGCGGCGGTCGATCTGTTTAAGGCAGTACAAAAAGCGTTTGGTGTTGTTCATCATAAAGGTTAAGATGAAGAACACGGGCTTTTGGCAGTCGACCTTTGTTCTGCCCGTAATAAAGTCCTTTAAGACGGGGTTGCCCTTTAAGCATACTGTTATTATGCACTGCTTGTTATATATGAGCGCCAAGGGCAGAGTGGAGTAGGAGTCGCCCGCGTCGCTTACCTCGATAATGGGGCAGTCGACGACGAACATGGAACACCCCTCGTCAAACTCGGTACGCGCCATTTCCTCTTCGTCGAGGGCGGCTTTAATCATATCTTCGGGGACGCCCGTCTCCTTGGAAACGTCCTCGACCTCGTCGTCGGTCGGGCTGACCATATCCACCCAGCAATTGGGGAGAAATGCGTCCTTTCTCTCCAGCCCGTTAGCCCCTGCGCAAAAATATTTAACCATAGTATCACCTCAAAAAAAATCGTGCGGAAGTAACACCTCCGCACGGGGATACCGTAATTTTGAAGTCGGAAGCGTTACTTTATTTGTCGTTAAACTTAGATGGATAACCGTCCATACCTTAAATAAATCTCCTTATAATATCAGTATAGCCCAAAATTATAATAAATGCAACAGTATAGCCAAAGAAATTTTTTTAAATAACAACTTTACCGTCCAAATACCCGTTTATCAAACCCTCTACGTCGCAGTATTTGTTAAGTTTTGCAATCAGCTCTTCGGGGGAGGCAAGTTTAAACCTGTTGTTTTCAAAGTAGTCGGATAGGGCGGTGAAGAACTTTTTGTCGCCCATGGAGGTGCGTAAACTTTCAAACATCAAAAGGCTCTTGTTGTAGGCAATGTTGACGTACTCGTACTCACCGTCGTACTCGTTCAGGGGGCGGTTCATGGTCGTGTCGCTCTTGCCGAAAATCTGGTTATATACCGAATAGTAGCCCCTGTACGCCTTGATTGCACAGCCCAGAATGCCCGTGCGGGTGTAGCCGTAGGCGGGGTGCGTTTCAAAGAATGCGAGGGTGGAGTATTCGGCCAGGCCCTCGTCCTGCCAGGCGTTGCTGACCTGGTTGCTACCGACCATGGCGTACCACCACTAATATGTGATCGTAGGTGTGAAAAATGGTGATTCCATCCTCCTGACGAAGTACCGGACAGGGTTTAAGCATAATGCCCTGATCGCGGGCTTTACGGAGATCGGAGAGACTGCGGAAGAAACCGTCGCCC
>JBJFAG010000089.1:0-4048 GCA_051887795.1 Candidatus Coproplasma sp.
AACCCGTAGTTCCCTCTTTGCCGTCAATAAATACCTTTATCATTACTTAATCTTGTTCTGGTCAAGAAGCGCTTTAACCTTGATAGGCAGACCAAACAGGTTTATAAAGCCCTGAGAGTCCATCTGATTGTAGCAATTATCCTCGCCGAAGGTTGCTATATCTTCGCTATATAATGAATAAGGCGAAGTAATACCTGCATTCATAACGTTGCCCTTGTAAATCCTGAGCTTGACGTCACCAGTTACAGTCTCCTGCGTTTTTGCTACAAATGCGTCTAAAGCCTCTCTTAAAGGCGTGAACCACTGCCCATCGTAAACCAATTCACCATACTTAATTGCAAGCATCTGCTTATAATGCTGGGTAGCTTTATCGAGGCAAATCGATTCAAGCAATTCATGAGCAGCATACAAAATAGTACCGCCGGGTGTCTCATATACACCCCTCGATTTCATACCGACAAGCCTGTTCTCAACCATATCTACAAGACCAACGCCGTTTGCACCACCTATTTTGTTTAACGTTTCTATGAGCTCAATTGCACCCATCTTCTTTCCGTCAATTGCGGTAGGAACACCTTTTTCAAAATGAATGGTCAAGTAGGTTGACTTATCAGGTGCCTTCCAGGGAGATACACCTAACTCACAAATCTTATCATAGTCAGGCTCGTTTGCAGGATTCTCAAGGTCAAGCCCCTCATGCGATAAATGCCAGAGGTTCATATCCTTGGAATAATTGGTTTCCCTGTTAATCTTCAAAGGTATATTGTGTGCTTCTGCGTAGTCGATTTCCTCATCACGGCTCTTAATATTCCATATACGCCAGGGAGCGATAATCTTCATTTCAGGTGCAAAATGCTTGATGGTCAATTCAAAACGTACCTGATCATTACCCTTACCTGTACATCCGTGACAGATTGCATCAGCCCCTTCCTTCTTTGCAATTTCAACTATTCTCTTTGCAATAATAGGACGTGCAAAAGACGTACCTAAGAGATATTTATTTTCATATACTGCACCTGCCTGCATCGTAGGGTAGATGTAGTCCTCGATAAATTCCTTTCTCAAATCCTCTATGTATAATTTGGATGCTCCCGTCTTGATTGCCTTTTCTTCAAGCCCCTCAAGCTCACTATCCTGTCCAACGTTACCTGATACGGCGATAACTTCACAATTATCATAGTTTTCCTTAAGCCAAGGAATGATTATGGACGTATCAAGTCCTCCAGAGTATGCAAGTACAACTTTCTTAATTTTAGTTTCCATTTGTGCTAAACCTTACAAAAAATAATTATTGTTAATTAACTTGAAACATTATATAACACCACTTTATCCTAAGTCAAGCGAATATAAACCTAAAATTAAAAAAATATTAAAAACAAAATGAATAAATTTGCAATTAGTTACAGTATTGTTTTATATTTATGCAAATATTAGTATGATATTGCATATTTATAAATCAGGCGTGAGGGTTAGAGACGTAGAGATGAAAGACTGCGCAATTTAGCTAATATATATAATAATGATATACGAATATTAATACAACCTCGTAACTGCGCCAAACTTCTTTAACTGACAATGCACAACGTTGTAATCAGGCATAATGCTTTGAGCAAGTTTTTTAAAGTTTTGGGAATGATCCATAAATACAGTATGACAAAGCTCGTGTACAATTACGCACCGCCAAAGATTGGTCGGGAGCATCAGCAGTTTATAGTTGAATATAATATTCTTTTTACTGTCACAACAGCCCCATCTCGCCTTATAAGACCTGAATGAAACGCTCTTAGCCTTTAAACCTGAAACCATGCTCAACTCTTCATAAAGCAGTAAAAACTCTTGTTTAAAGGTTTGAAAATAGAGTTTATTCAAACAGGAAAGGTTTTTAACCGTTACGCAGTCGCTTGTGATTTTATTGACGTCACCGAATACTAAAGGAACCTTTTCACCCTTAATAAGCACGTATTCGTAGCTAACAAGCTCATCGTAGACGCTATCGTTAGATAAATGCTTTAAAATCCATGCTCTTTTCTTTTGAATAAAGTTCTCAATTTTATCAATCGACGTACGAAGCGGCGCCCTGACAATAACTCTGTTATCGCGTACGGAAATGCAGATTGTCTTTCTTGATGAACGTATCAATTCGTAATTGATGTCAATCATTTCAGCACAATGCGCATCTGAACACGGGTTTGCCCGTCAACCCTTCCCTCAATCAAAGTACAGCCTTCCTGCTCTTCTTTATAAAAGTTAAGCACCTCGCCTGCCTTACACTGATTTTGATAATTAACGTCTACAGAAGCAATATACTTTCCCGAAATATCATCAATTGAAAATACGTCTAAAAGAAAGTCAGCATATTTAGTATTGTTGACGTGGTTATAGTGGTCGTAATCGGAGTAAGTAACCGTTTTAGAATAAACACACTCATCTGAATTAACAGCAGGAATTTTCCAATTCAAAACCTCTACGGAGCGTTTTTCGTTATAGACCAAATCCTCGCTGATGGCACTTGCAGGGTTTATAATTTTAAACATACCAAGGTCGATAACGCACCAGCGTGAAGAAGCAACGCCGACTAATTCATCACCACAGTAAAGTTCAAAGTCACGGAAAACGGTTAATCTTTTAGGTTTGACAGGCCATGTATGAACGGTCAAAACTTCACCGAGCTTAATTGCCCTATACAGTTCAATATGCCAATTCAAAATAACAAAGCCGATATTTTTAGGTTGTAAAACCGAATAACCAAACCCCAGCTCATCGGCTGAAGCACATGCAGATTCTTCCATTAATGACAATAGAGAAGAGAGTTTCAAATCATCTTTAAAATCTACGTCGGTATATCTTAAATTATAGTTTTTAACGTTACAATACATCGTAAACACCTCTTATAATATTTTATCAACAATGCATTAAAAAGTCCATAAATTTAGGTATATTACAATAAAAATCCCCTAATTATGTGTGACATAGTACTTTTTATTTAGTCAAAACATTGACATATTTTGTACTGTATGATATAATAATAACAAATTATTGAGGTTTAATATGTTAGACGACTTAAACGAGAACAATGACAATTTAACCGAAAACAATTCCACTCAGGAAGAGAACAACTCCCCTTTGTCAAATGATGAGTTGGAAAATAACGCCGACGAAACTCTTCTTCAGGAAGATAATAATGCAGTTGATACTTCTGTTACTGATGAAGGAAGTTCAGCCGAAACTAATACTTCGGATGATGATATTTCAACCGTTCGTGAGGCTGATAATTCCTCCGCATTGAGTGACGGAGACGGCAATCCGAACAACGATTCTGATGACGAGACTGCATCCTCCTCCGCTATGAGAAACGAGGAAAATAATTCTATTAGCGCTGACCTTATAAGGGGCCATATTAACACTATAATTTTGAGGGCCCTGTTGGAACGCGACAAGTACGGTTATGAAATTATTAACGATATTGAGTCCAAGAGCCATGGCCAATATACGTTAAAGCAGCCCACCCTCTACAGTGCATTAAAACGCCTTGAGAACCAGGGTTACATAAAAGCGTACTGGAAAACAGACGAAGTCACACTTGGCGGAAGAAGGAAGTATTTCACGCTTACGGAAAGCGGCAAGGCGATTACTGAGAAAAATTTGTCGGAGTGGGAATACTCAAGGACAATTATCGACTCGTTAATTTCCGATAAGTCTTTTGATTTTGCTAGACCTGCCCCCTCCGCTGTTGACTTTACTCTTTTAAGAGACAGTGTTTCAAGGGTGCCTACTGCAAGAGGTGAAGAAAAGCCTGCAAGTGAAAACGCTCAACAAACTAACAGTGAGGCGACCGCGCAGCAGGCCATTTCCCAACACCCTACCCAGACTACTAATGCAACTTCCTTTATTCAGGCTGTTGAGTACTATTCTGTCATAAGCGATGAAAAGGGTAAACAACTGCAAAATCAACCCATACAGGGCGAGGGCGAGCAGCTAACCAATCAAGTCAACCAACAATCGCAAGTTAGCCAGATTCAGGCAACTCAGGAACAGACCATTCAAGGCC
>JBJFAG010000090.1:0-4039 GCA_051887795.1 Candidatus Coproplasma sp.
AGAAAATAAGAGGTTTTAAGGCTTAACCTGAAATAAGAAAAGCTTAAACTGTTTGACTTTTGCACGAAATAATTATATAATAATCACAACAATGAGTGGCTTTCAAAGGGCGTAAATCCGATTGGATTTACGCCCTTTTGTCGTTCTTTTCATTTAGCTTCGTATCTGTGCGTTGCAGTCCGCGCCGCCTTGGCTGCGTGCGTCTATGTGCGCTCTCTGCGGACGGTACCCCTGCCCTTGTGCTGCTGTATCTATGAAGAGAGATAGACTCTGAACCCTCATTGGTGCCATAATATGTCGCAACTAATCATATTTTAAGGAGATATAAATGGAAAATACCAATACTATACCGCAGAATAAAATGGCGGTTACAAGCGTGGGTAAGCTCATATGGAAAATGGGACTCCCCATGATACTTTCAATGGTTTTACAGGCTGTCTATAACATCGTCGATACGGCTTTCGTCATTAATATGGGCGAGGGCGGCGTTGTGGGCAACCTTGCGTTGACCTATGCCTTCCCCATTCAGCTGCTCATTATTGCAATAGGCGTCGGTACGGGCGTGGGCATTAACGCCCTTCTCTCCAAATCGCTGGGTGAAAAGGACTGGGAAAAGTGCAACAGGGTTGCAGGTAACGGAATATTTTTAGGCCTGTGCATATACGTAATCTTTCTTATCTTCGGCATATTCGGGGCCCAACCGTTTATTTCAATGCAGGCGGGCGGTGACGCCTTGGTTGCACAGAAGGGCGCCGCTTACCTTAAAATCTGCTGCTGCCTCTCCTTCGGGTCGATAGGTTTCACCATCTACGAGCGCTTTTTGCAGAGTACGGGCAAGACGGCGTTTTCAACCATTGCCCAGGTTACGGGTGCTTTAATCAACGTCGTGCTTGACTACGTGTTCATATACCCCTTGAAGATGGGGGTTGAAGGTGCGGCTTGGGCTACGGTTATCGGGCAGGTTTCCTCATTAGTCGTGGCTATGCTCTTCCACTATTTTGCAAACAGAGAAATAGGGGGGAACATTAAGTATATTAAACCTTCCTTCAAGTTAATCAGGGAGATATACCACGTTGGTCTTTCGGCTGCTATAATGCAGGGACTGCTGTCCGTAATGATGTTGGGTGTAAACCTGATACTCGGAACTGTAAAGGATAATTCGGCACTGCTTCAGGGCAGCTTTGGCATCTACTATAAGATTATGCAATTTGCAATGTTTGCATGTTTCGGACTGTCTAACACCATTATTACGGTTTTGTCGTTTAACTATGGTACTAATAATAAGGTGCGTTCGGTGGCGTGCGTCAAGTTGGGTATTATTGACAGCATCATTGTGACGGGAATTATTACCGCGCTGTTTGAAGCGTTTGCCATGCCCCTTGCACAGCTGTTCGGCATGGCGAGCGGAGAAAGCGGGGAGGAGATAACCGCCGTTGTCGTAATCGCCATTCGTATTGCCTCGTCAGGGTACGTGTTTATGGGCATAAGCATTGCAATTCAGGGCGTGTTGCAGGCGCTGAGATATTCGCTCTATCCCCTGATTATTTCGGCCCTGCGCCTTGTGGTGCTGGTATTCCCTATAATAGGCCTGTTCACCCTGTCGGAAAGCGTTCAGACGATTATGTGGTGGGCCTTCCCCATTGCCGAAGTTTTAACCGCTGTATTCTCTGTAATAGTGTGCAAGCGGGTGTACGATAAAAAGATTAAAGTAATGGGCTAAAGCGATAGCAAAAGTAAACCCCGCCGTGCGGATGTCATCCGCACGGCGGGGTTAATTTTTTTTATTGGAATTATTCGGAAGCCGCTCGCCCATATCCGCTGAGAGGGGAACGCCGCCTGCGGAGTACATAAAACAAAGGTTGCCCTGTTACGTCAACGCCGCCAATTTATGAAACGTCGCTCCGCTCTGTTCATAAAAAATTGACGTCGGTCAAAGACCTCCGCCAATTTATGAAACGTCGCCTGCGGCGCCGTCCATAACAAAAGCGACGCCTCGTCGCCACAACCGTGCATTAGTGCCGTTCGGGATAAATCCCAAACGGCAAGGTTAGCCCGGTTGCGTCTCCTCTTCCCACAAAATCTTTGCAAGCAAATCTTTTGTGGGAGCTCTGTTACGTCAACGCCGCCAATTTATGAAACGTCGCTCCGCTCTGTTCATAAAAAATTGACGTCGGTCAAAGACCTCCGCCAATTTATGAAACGTCGCCTGCGGCGCCGTCCATAACAAAAGCGACGCCGACTTACGTCAACGCCGCTTTCGTATGATAAGGGGGAAAATGAATGAACTTGTTTGAGGTAAGCACAACTGTTGCTTACACTAATAATTATACGTTTATTCAGCTAAAAGTAAAATAAATGACGAAAATTTTTTAAAAAACTCATAATTTGTATGCTGTAACAAAATATGATAAAAATACTCAAATTCACATAATTTAGTGTGATTATTGTATTCAATTAGTGAAAATTTACATAATTCGACATAAGAGGCAGGAAACAATTGTCGAAATTAACGTTGCGCATAAAATTATAATAATCGGTATAATACGTTTTTTTCGCTTGCTTGAGGCGAAGTATACAACCGAGATATAGAACACCGTTTCGCTTGAGCCGTACAGCACGCTGGCGCACCTGCCTATGTAGCTGTCCGCCCCGAACTCCTCTAAAATCTGCGTTAAATATGCAAGCGAGCCGCTGCCCGAAAAGGGTTTTATCAGTATCAGTTTAGTAAGCTGCGGGGGTACGCCTAAGAAGTTAAACACGGGCGAGAGCAGGTTGGCAAGCATCTGGGAGAGCGAAGAACGTTCAAACAGCTCGCACATAATAAAGGTACAGGCGAGCAGGGGAATAAGGGAGAGGACGAACTCCACCGCACCCCCTGCACCCTTGGTAAACGCTGAAAACACGTTGACCTTTTTTAAGGCTGCAACTGCTATTACGATTATAAAAATCAAGGGGATTATGTATTTCATCTGCGTTTGAACTTGCAATATATTACGTAACCCGCCACACCGCACAGTGTAGAGACGGCGGTGGCGATAAATGACGGCAGTGCTATGTCATGGGGGGAGGTACTCCCCAGCGAAGAGCGCAGGGCAATGACGGTTGCGGGTATCAGCTGAATAGAGGTGGCGTTGATTATAAACAGCAGGTCCTGGGCAAAGTAATTATTCTCCCCCTCCAGCCGATTAATGGCAGCCACCGCATACGGGGTAGCCGCTCCGCCGATGCCCAACAGGTTGCACCCTAAATTCATAGAAATATTTTTAACCGCTTCCCCGTCTTTAGTTTTGAACAGTCTTGAACAAAAGGGGGTTAAGAGCTTTGCAACACAGTGGGTTAACCTCGCCTCTTCCGCAACCGAGGAGAGGCCCATCCAGAAGGCGTATATGCAAAACAGCGTAAGAGCGCATTTGAGCGCATTTTCTCCACCTGCAAGCACTGCGGGCAGAAATTGGGTGGGGGAGCAAATAAGCATTATTGTTGCCGAGATTAAACATATTGTGATAAATATTGCATTCATTAATTAATTTGGTCCAGGCCTTTTAACCGTTGATAAATAATAATATTATTTATACTGCCTGAATATTCTTTAAAATAATTTACTTTTCGGTTGGGTTATGGTAATATTTTATAGCTATGAAAAATTATTATATTACTTCGGCAATTACTTATACTTCGGGCAAACCCCATATCGGCAACACTTACGAGGCGATCCTCTGTGACGCAATCGCAAGATTTAAGCGTATGCAAGGTTATAACGTTCTCTTCCAGACGGGTACTGACGAACACGGGCAGAAGGTGGAACAGAAAGCTGCAGAAAAGGGCGTAACCTGCAAACAGTTCGTGGACGACGTTGCGGGCGTCATAAAAAATATCTGGGATATGATGAATGTATCCTACGATAAATTTATCCGCACTACCGACGAGGACCACGAAAAGCAGGTTGCCAAAATATTTAAAAAATTCTATGAGCAGGGGGATATTTATAAGTCCTCCTACGAGGGCATGTACTGCACCCCTTGCGAGAGCTTCTGGACGG
>JBJFAG010000091.1:0-4036 GCA_051887795.1 Candidatus Coproplasma sp.
CCCAGCAGGGGTTAGCAGGTGTTAATCCCTTCTAGGGTCTGTGCAAACCACTAGTGAACTAGTGGTTTTGTTTTTAATCGATTACTTTTTGCAGTTGGACTTTAAGGTCTCAAGGCATTCGATAAGCTCTGCAGGGATACGGGTCTTGATAGTACCGGTATAGTAGTTTTCAATTTCCTCAGCTTCCTTAAGCCACTTTTCCTTGTCTACTGCTAAGATGGTCTTAAGGCTCTCTGCATCGAACTTAACGCCGGGCTTGATTTCGTAGTCAAGGTCGGTAAGGTCGATATCCTCAGCCTTGGGAACGTAGCCGATTGCAGTCTCTTCTGCATCTACGCTGCCGTCGCAACGCTTCAAAATCCACTCTAGAACTCTCATGTTGTCGCCGAAGCCGGGCCACATGAAGTTGCCTTCGTCATCCGTTCTGAACCAGTTAACGTTGAAGATCTTGGGAGGGTTCTTAACCTTCTTGCCCATATCGATCCAGTGCTGGAAGTAGTCGCCCATGTGGTAGCCGGTGAAGGGCTTCATTGCCATGGGGTCGTGACGAAGCACGCCTACTGCACCCGTTGCGGCTGCAGTCGTCTCGGAGGACATTGCAGAACCGATGAATACGCCGTGGTCCCAATCCCTTGACTGATATACAAGGGGAGTGGTGGAAGCACGTCTGCCACCGAAGATGATTGCCGACAGAGGCACGCCCTCTTTTGAGTTGAAGTCGGGCGAAATGCAAGGGCAGTTCTGTGCAGGTGCGGTGAAACGGGAGTTGGGGTGAGCCGAGCAGGTCGACTTATCCTTCTTGTCGAATTTAGCGGGGTTCCAAGGCTTGCCGGTCCAGTCGATGCAGTGTTCGGGTAATTCCTTGGTTAGACCTTCCCACCAAACCGTCATATCGTCGGTGTTGAGCGCAACGTTGGTGAAGATGGTGCCTCTCTTGGTTGCAGCGAGTGCGTTGGGGTTGGACTTTTCGTTGGTGCCGGGAGCAACGCCGAAGAAGCCGTTTTCGGGGTTAACCGCCCAAAGCCTTCCGTCAGCGCCTACCCTTATCCAGGCGATATCGTCGCCTACGGTCTCAATCTTATAGCCCTTTTCAAGGTAGTGCTTGGGGGGAATAAGCATTGCAAGGTTGGTCTTGCCGCAAGCGGAGGGGAATGCTGCCGCAACGTACTTCTTCTCACCGTTGGGGAAGGTTACGCCTAAAATAAGCATGTGTTCAGCCATCCAGCCCTCGTATTTACCCAGATATGAAGCAATACGAAGTGCAAAGCACTTTTTACCTAAAAGAACGTTGCCGCCGTAAGCAGAGTTAACGGAAATTATAGTGTTATCCTCAGGGAAGTGCATGATATATCTCTTCTCAGCGTCTACGTCGCAGCTTGCGTGTAAACCCTTGATGAAGTCGCCGTCCTTGCCCAGAGCTTCCAGAACGTCCTTACCAACCCTGGTCATGATGCACATGTTGAGTACTACGTAGATGGAGTCGGTTACTTCGATACCGTATTTAGCAAAGCTGCTGCCTACAACGCCCATGGAGTAGGGAATGACGTACATAGTCCTGCCCTTCATGGAGCCGATTGCAATTTCCCTGCAGAGCTCGTAACCCATTTTGGGATCCATCCAATAGTTGATGGGGCCTGCATCCTCTTTATTCTTGGTGCAGATGAAAGTCCTGTCCTCAACGCGGGCAACGTCGTTCACCTTGGTGCGGTGAAGGTAGCAGTCGGGGAGAAGGGACTGGTTGAGCTTAATGAGTTCACCGCTTTCAACAGCCTCTTTTCTCAATTCGTCAATCTGAGCCTGTCCGCCGTCAATCCAGACGATTTTGTCAGGCTGGCAGAGAGCTGCGCTCTCGTTTACGAAATCGAGAATTTTCTGATTCTTAGTAAGTGCCATAAATATCTCCTTAAAATAATAATTCTGTTTAATGATGTGTTAACCGCTAAGCTTTATTGCCTGTAGGTTATAATAAAACCTTTTTCTTGGTCATTATATATTATAACAGAAAAAAAGCAAATTTGCAAATGAATTAATCAACTTGCTTCAATTACGCCTTAAATTATAATTAACCAAAGTATTACTATAATTTATTATGACAAAATAAGTGAAAATTATGCTTAAAATACAGTAATTTTTATTTTTTAAAGTAATATCATTATCAAAAAAAGGGGGTGTGTGCTTTGGCCGGATATTTAAAGAAAATAGCCGTTATAAAACAGATTAAAGGTGGGTTTTCTGCTGACGGCGGGGTGATTTCAGGGCTGATTAAGGTGGAGACCTACGCCGGGTATTTAAAGGCCGAAGTTTCGCTTATCAACTTTGCTCCCTTGAGCGAGGGGCGGTACGTATTCGGCTTAACCGACGGGACGGGCTTCGTCATGTTCGAGGACGTTATGTTTGAGTGCGAAAGCAAGCTCGATCTGCAAAACGGCTTTGCATTTGTAATCTGCTTTTGTAAGAGCGACGCCTCGCCTATCGCCTCCGCATACTGCGGTCAGGGGGCGGGGTATTTAACGCTGCTTTCGCAGGAGATGCAGCGCAGGGAGCAGGTTAAGCCCAAAAAAGGCAGCGGCGCCGCCTATGACGACGAGGCCATAAGCGAGGTTAATTATTATGAAGATAAAGTTGATAAAGGCGGTAACCCTCTATTCGAAGATAAAAAAGAAGAAGAGTTGCAGCATGCAGGCGGTGAGAATGAGAAGGATTTACGCCCTGTCAAAATCCAGGCGGAAGGACAGGACGGCGTAAGCGGGCAGAGCGCCCGTTCAGGTGAGGATAGCGTTTCAGGCGAGAAGAATGATGAAGAACCTTTGTCCGGCGGGGAGAGCGCTGCAAGCGGTAAGAATGATGAAGAGCCTTTGTCCGGCGGGCTTGCGGGCGGCGACTTCTATTCGCGCATGAAGGGGGATATAGAAAAGATATTTTCCACACACCCCAAGGCGGCGGAGTTGGAGGAGGTTTTAAAAGGGGGCAGGTTTGTTAAAGTGGAGTACGGCGAAGGGCAGCACTATGCGTTCGGCGTGCTATATGTGGGGGGTAACGCCGTCTACATATGCTATGGAGTACCCTCTTCAAACCCCGTCGAACCCCCTAAAAGCTTAAAGGGATTTTCAAGCTATATCCCCTGCAAAAACGGGGGATACTGGATGACCTACCAGGACGCCAAGACGGGCGTCAGTGTGGATATTGAGGTGACTTGAAAATTTATTGCTGATGTAATAAATTTAAAGTGGTGTTTGTTAACAAGTTAACAGATGACGTGTTGCCAAGGGCAAAATGATTTTTGGCCAAAGGCTTAACACTACTTCAGTCAAAGCCTAAACACTACTTCAGCCCCTTAAAGGGTTTAAAGGTTATCATGGCGTAGATTTCAAACAGTGCGCTTACCGCACAGATTGCTAAAAACGTACGCATTGCGATGGGGTTGTTAAAGCTAAAAAGCAGCAAAAGGTTGTAGCCCGTAAAGGCGTACACGCCGCCGAAGAGGGCCAGAAGAATTAAATTTACCGTACAATATATACAAGTTAAACGCATACTTTCAGTATGCGTATTTTGCTTATAAAAATTATTTTTTAACTAAATTTTCTGCAATAGCCGTCATATAGTTTACAATCGGGCGTAAATTTAGTAAAATGCGAGTATGTTCAGGATTTGGGCTAAGATCATAAAAGATGGCAAGATAGTAAGCCAGACCACCTATGAAAAGGACGATAAATTCTCCTATTCACACTTTTTTAACTACCTTGCCGACATCTGCGAGGAGTTGGATATTGCCACTCCGATACTTTTAAAGACGCATATTTTCAACTATGCAAAGTTTAACACGGTGCGTTTTTTACCCAGGGATTTTGCCGAGTCGGTGGAGTTTGATAAACTTGTTTTAGAGAATATCGTGGTTAAGTGAATAAATTCCCGACATTAATCTTTTGAGTTATTAAGATACATAGTCAAGGCATTGCCTTGTTTGATTGGTGATAAGTAAGTCAAGTTATCAAGCAATTAAGATACATAGTCAAGGCATGGCCTTGTTTGATTGGCG
>JBJFAG010000092.1:0-4024 GCA_051887795.1 Candidatus Coproplasma sp.
ATACGTAGCTGAGGTGCAGTACGGCGATAGTCTGTATTTTGTAAAAAAACAGATTATCGGAGTTGTAGTCGGTACCCTGGCCATTGTAGGCGTACAGTTCTTTGATTATCGGAAGTTAACTAAACTCAAATACCCGGCAGTAATTATATCTGTAGTTTTACTCGCTTTGGTCTTTGTACCGGGTATAGGCGTTACCAACTACGGCGCAACGAGGTGGATAGGCTTCGGTGCGTTTACCATTCAGCCTTCAGAAATTGCAAAGTATGCCTTCGTCATATTTACTGCTGCACACTTTTCAAAAAACTATGAGTCGTCACGTACGTTTTTAGGTACTTTGCCCGTTCTTATCGTCGGGGTAGTATTCTGCCTCCTGATAATTATAGAGCCAAACATGTCCATAACTATGTGCGTTGGGCTTTTAATGCTTGCAATGGTATTTTTAAGCGGAACAAATCTTAAAACCTTTGCTCTCGTTTTAATTCCCGTAATAGTTGCCGTGCCCGTTTTGATAATAGCAGAGCCCTATCGCCTGCAGCGGTTGAGTGCGTTTATCGACCCGTGGGCTTCGCCAAAAGACGAAGGGTATCAGCTCATACAGTCGTTGTATGCCTTGGGTAACGGTGGTTTTTTTGGCGTAGGGCTGTTTAATTCAACCCAGAAATACAGGTTTTTACCCTTTGCGGAGAGTGATTTTATTCTTTCCGTTATGGGTGAGGAGCTGGGCTTTTTTGGGTTGACGGTCTTTTTCCTCCTCTGCTTTTTTATTATATACAGGGGGACCAGAATTGCTTCACGCTGCAAAGACAGGTTTGGCTATCTTTTGTCGGTAGGAATAACGCTTGTTTACGGTATTCAGGTGGTTATCAACGCCTTAGTAGTAAGCGGAGTTATACCGCCAACAGGGCTGCCGTTACCTCTAATCAGCAGCGGTAATACGTCGCTGATAATTACAATGACTTCAATGGGTGTATTGTATTCGGTATCAAAAGCAAATTAACACGGTTTAATAAAAATACATATTATGAATTAGGGCAATCGCAAAATCGGGTAATATTACAGCCCGTTATGCGGTTGCCTATTTATTATTACATACAGGAGTTGTTATGGAAAAGTACGTTATAAACGGAGGCTATAAGTTAAAGGGCTGTATAAAAATTCAAACGGCTAAAAATTCAGTACTTCCCATATTGGCGGCAACTGTCCTGACAGATGAAAAGATAACTGTTTGTGACGTACCGGCCATTGTAGATGTGCGCAATATGGTCAAAATTCTCAGTTGCCTTGGTTGCCATTGCGTATACGATAAAGACAACCTGATTATAGATGCGTCAACTGCGGATTGTCACGAGATTCCGGGGGTATTGGCCAGGGAGCTACGCTCTTCGGTTTTCTTGCTGGGTTCGGTTGTATCAAGATTTCATAGGGCTAAAATAGCCTATCCGGGCGGGTGTGATATAGGTTTACGTCCCATAGATATCCACCTTGCAGGATTAAAACGCCTCGGCGTCAGAATTACTGAGTCCAACGGTTACATAATATGCGAGTGCGATAAGCTTACGGGTAACGAGATAATGTTGGATTGCCCGAGTGTAGGCGCAACAGAAAATATAATGCTTGCAGCAGTCAAGGCAGAAGGAAAAACTATTATTAAAAACGCTGCAAGAGAACCTGAAATAGAGGACTTGCAGAAGTTTTTAAACTCAATCGGCGCCGATATACGCGGGGCAGGCAGCGGGACGATAGTAATAAACGGCGTAAAAGAATTAAAAGGAGGCGCGTTCCGACCGGTATGCGACAGAATAGAAGCGGGTACTTTTTTAATTGCCGCCGCGATGTGCGGAGGCGAAATAGAGCTTGACGGCGTTAATGCAGAATTGTTGAGTTCGCTTTTACATAAACTTCGCGAAAACGGTTGCAAAATCAGGGTTAAAGATGATAAAATATATTTAAAGAGTGAAAAACGGCTATATTCAGTAAAGAATATAGAAACCCAGCCATACCCCGGTTTTCCCACCGATCTGCAGGCGCAAATGACTACGCTTTGCAGTGTGTGTAACGGGCATACGATAATTACCGAAAACCTCTTTGAAACGCGGTTTAAATACGTACCCGAACTCAAGAAGATGGGGGCCGATATAACGGTTATAGGGCGTAATGCCTTTGTCAGGGGTGTCGAAAGCCTTAAGGGGGCGGAGCTGGTTGCCCACGATTTACGCGGGGGTGCCGCTTTAGTTATTGCCGCGCTTGCGGCAGAGGGTAAAAGCGAAGTAATTGATATCTCCTATATTGACAGGGGATATTCGGATTTTGAATATAAACTCAGGGCAATAGGGGGCGACGTAGTCCGTATTGTCGTTTAGTAAGGCAGATGAAATTCTTAAGAAAAGTTCTGGCGGCATGTCTCGTCATAGTATTCTTAATAGCGTTGGTTATAGGTGCGGGCATAATCTTGTCCGTACAAAACGTCAACGTTCGTTTTATCTATTACGGTGAAAATGCACACGCTGCTGAATATGCCCAGACGAAGGCCAACCTTGAAAAACTCAAGGGGTCGGGGCTGGTGTTTATTCAGGGTGAGGATATTGAAAGCAGGATTGCCGACAGTGACGTTTTAACGGTTGAAAGCTACACCAAGGTATATCCTTGTACGATTGACATAGTCATCAGGGAAAGGGCGGAGACGTTTGCCGTTGCTTCAGGCGACGGCCAGACTTACAGCATTTTGGACGAGTGCGGAAAGACTATGAGAACGGGCGTTACGACCATTAACGGTTCCGACGGCTGTCCCACCGTATTGGTAAGCGGTTTTACTGCTGATGACATGGGCGAAGTTGCACAGATGGGCAGGTATTTTAAAGAGGTGTTTTCATCGTTCCGCAGACTTGTGGAAGAGGTTACGGTAGTAGGCGTTTCGGACAGTCGGGCTTTTGAATTTGTATTTCGTTCAGGCTTCGTCATTAGGGTGCATGGCTATAGCGGTGCAGAGGACAATAAGCTAAAAATAATAAAGGCTTATGAAAAGTATTCTACGCTTTCAGACTCCGAGAAAATTGACGGTGTAATAGACGTAATTGTCGGCAAGGACGGTGGGACGCCTACCGTAGTATATCCCGGCTATGCAGGTTATTGATTTTCATAATTTACTTTTAAATAATCGTCTGCTAAGGAGGAAACAGTTTAAAATAAAGCATGGATAGACCATAAGGCAATTTTGCTTAATTCGAATGGCACTTGCATTTGACAAGTTGCTTATCGAGGGCTATCCATTTTTTATACAATTTATTTGCTAAGTAGGCAGATATATTTAAAACAAGGCATTTTTTTACGCCATAAGGTTGACAAATATCTATACACTATTATATAATTTAATAAGAGCTTTTTGCCGGTAAAAACATGGCGGGGTTCGGGGTTACTAAGTGAAAAAGGCAAGCGTTGCAGTATTGGATATACGTTCGGATGAAATCTGCGCGGTTATCGCAGAAAAGGGCGTTAACAATACCTTTATCATTAAGAATAAATACAGCCAGCCCTATGAGGGATATGCTGAAGGTGAAATACTTGACAAGGAAGATTTTGTCTCGGCATTGAAGTCGGCAGCGGATAATTTGTCTCTATCTGCAGGCGGTAAAATAAAGTCTGTTTACGTAAGCGTTCCTGCGGAGTTTGTGGAGCTTATTCATACCGATAAAGTTGTAACCTATCGCTCGTCTCAACAGATTAAGTCAAAGCATATCGAAGAGGTTAAAAAATTCTCAACACCGAAGAATACAGAGGGCTTGGCAGTTGTCGGCTGTGATTGCCTGTTTTTTTACCTTTCGGACAAACGTAAGGTATTAAATCCTATTGGCGCCGTAAGCGATAGTCTGCGTGCGAGATGTTGCTTTTACGCCTGCAAAACCTCTTTTATCAAGCTCGTTAAACGTGCGTTAAAATGTGTTGGCGAAATTGATCAATTCCATTGGGTACCGCAAAACAGGGCGGAGGCGTTTTACCTTATACCCGAAGAAAAGAGGGGCGGCTATTC
>JBJFAG010000093.1:0-4021 GCA_051887795.1 Candidatus Coproplasma sp.
AACCGCCCGGAACCGCTGGCGGGCAGGCGCCGGGGCCATGCTGGTGGGAAAGCAGAGGTATGGTAACACTTCCGCAACCTATTCGGTAACGTTAAGCATTGCCGCACCTGTTGCTCAAATCATTCAGGCGAGCGAAGGAACGAAGAGGTGTATTATTTGGACGGACAGTACCTGTTCAGGAGTTTTGGACGGAGAAAGTTATGTCAACGGTACTTGGATAAGTACAGAGGGCAATCATACTTTTGTCTTGACTAATGATGCGCAGCGTTCTTCGACTTATACCTTTTCGATAGACCACTATTATAGGGTGAGTTCGGTAGTTTCTCCGACCTGTACAACAGACGGATATACCGTCTATGTTTGTGATAACTGCGGAAATAGTTACAAAGCAAATTATGTAAGTAATCTCGGTCATAACTATGTTGTAACCAAGGAAGTAGAATCAACCTGCACAGACGAGGGGTATTCGGTTTATGCCTGCACCCGTTGTGGCGACACTTATAATGACGATGTCGTTTCTGCAAACGGACACGACTATGGAAGTTGGTATACGGTAAAAGACTCAACCTGTCTTGATACAGGAATTAAGAGAAGAGACTGTATAAGTTGCGGAGCTTATGAAACGGGAATTATCGAGGCAAAAGGACATAATTACGTTGCGGCTGTAACCGCACCGACCTGCACCGAGGAAGGTTATACTACTCATGTTTGTAGCAGATGTACCGATACATATATCGACAGTTATGTGGACGCACACGGTCATACCTATGTCGCTACGGTAACTGCGCCGACCTGTACGGAAAGAGGCTACACCACGCAGACTTGTAGCGATTGCGGAGACAGCTTTATTGAAAACTACACGGATGCACACGGTCACACCTATGGCGCTTGGAGAATTTCAAAGAACGCAACGTGTACGGAGAGCGGATTAAGGTATAAGACCTGTACGATTTGCGGATACAAATATAATGAGGCAATCCCTGCTTTGGGACACGATTACGAGGCAGAAGTTATTGAGCCTACTTGCGTGGACAAGGGTTACACAACGCATATATGTTCTCGTTGTGGCGTTGGATATAACGATAACTTTGTTAATGCGCTCGGACACGATTATCAGCCGATAAAAGTGGAGTCAACTTGCGCAGAAGAAGGGTATATCGGTCAGCGTTGTACGAGATGTGGTGATACCTATAAGACCGAAATCTTAAAACCTACGGGACACAACTATGTAGAAGAATATGTTGACGTTACCTGTACGGAAGAAGGCTATATTCGTCATATCTGCCTTACCTGTGGATTTGAGTATAAGAC
Source organism: Candidatus Coproplasma sp. (assembly GCA_051887795.1). Taxonomy (GTDB): domain Bacteria; phylum Bacillota; class Clostridia; order Christensenellales; family Borkfalkiaceae; genus Coproplasma. The sequence continues at coordinate 1,312 of JBJFAG010000093.1, forward strand.
GGACATTGTCAATCCGAGTGGTCATTCTTTGGAAACACACGTCCTGATTGCCGCAACTTGTGAAGAAAGCGGTGAGAGATATTATGGTTGTACCAGATGTGATTATGAAAGGATAGATGAAATACCTGCAAAGGGACACAACTACGAGCTTACTTACGAGGAGAACGAGAACGGTGTAATCAGGAGAACTTATATCTGCACAACTTGTACCGATTCCTACGTTCAGGATATGGGAGCAGAGTATGAAGAAGTGTCGAACTATATAGAATATCTGTTTGACGAGTACAGTCCTTATATGATTTGGGTATTTCTCGCTACGGCAGGCGTTTGGTCGCTTGCAATGGGTATTGCGATCATAATTGCGCAAAAGAACGAGGACAAGGCAAAAGCAAAGAAGATGCTTATAAACTACGGTATAGGTTTAATCGTCATCTTCGTAATTTTGGTTGCCGCACCGTTACTTGTCAAAGGTATTGCGGGGTTGGTAACGTAAGATGAGTAACGTAGAACTTCATTGCGGGGATTGCTTGGATATTCTTCCAAGCATTCCCGGCTCATCTATCGACTTGATTTTATGTGACTTGCCGTATGGTTCAAGCGTTGTGCATAAATGGAACAAAGCTCTTCCGTTAGAAAAATTATGGAAAGAGTACGAAAGGTTAATTAAGCCTGACGGTGTGATATGTCTCTTTGGGACACAGCCTTTTACTTCTCAACTTGTATGTTCAAACATAAAGTTGTTCAGGTACTTATGGCTATGGAAAAAAGAATCGCCAACAGGCTTTCTTAATGCCAATTATAAACCGTTAAATGCTATCGAAGAAATAGCGGTTTTCAGCAAAGCAAAGGTGGGAAGTTTATCAAAAAATCCTATACCGTATCATCCGCCTACATTGAAGGCGATAGATAAGAAGAAAACAAATAAGCCGAGTAACAAATGGCGTTCCGCTATGGGTTATAATTCGGAAAACAATCAACTTAATTCGCAGACAGAATATACGCAGAAGTACACGAATTATCCAACGACGATTTTGGAATTTGCAAGAGAAGAAAACCCTGTTCATCCTACGCAAAAACCAACGGACTTGTTGGAATTTTTAATTCAGACCTATACCGAGGAAAACGACATTGTTTTAGATAATTGTATGGGTTCCGGCAGTACGGGCGTGGCTTGTAGAAACACAAATCGGAACTTTATCGGTATCGAAAAAGACCGTCATTACTATAACGTGGCGTGGTCGAGAATAGGAAAAAATTGCAAAACTGTCTAAAAAATAGAAATTTGCTCTAAAAAATAGAGCAAAAGAGCTTGACACTTTCAAGTAAAAGATATATTATAATAATGGTTCGTATATATACGACAATATATTTACAGGAGGCAAAGTTATGAACAAACAGGAAATCTTGCGTAAAGCAGAGGCAAACGAAGAGATGACGGTTGCTGAAATCAGGGCATATCAGAAATTGGTTAAGCCCGAAAAACAGGTGTATGGTAAGTACGGCTCTATGGCTAAGCATTACATCGAAGAGCATAATTTCGGCAAGCTATTGTCTCTTGCAGGACATTTACACGAATATTTGCACGGCGTGGACAGGAGAGCAAACGAGTTGTATGACGTTATGTACGCTCAGCTGTCTGAAAGAGAAGAGTACAAGAAAACGGGCAATTATTTGGAGGACGTCAGAAGAGCGAACGCTATGAAAGAGGTTATCGAAGAGGCGATACTCAATCAGATAGTGTACGAGACGATATAACGGAGGATAGGACAATGAAAGTGTTAAGGTCGATTGGAAAAGGAGTAGGCATTTTATTTAGATTTATCGGCGCAGGGTTAATGATAGTAGCTAACGGCATTATGAACTTTATCGGCTATCTGATTGCCTTGATAGGCGGATAAGCAAAAATTAAAAACTAAATCGTTTATGCTACGGCATAATCAATCAATCTTTGAGATGAAGTGTTGGGCGATTATGCCGTAGTTAAAAACGCTTCATCTCTTTTTATTAAGGGAGAAAAGCGTGGAAGAAAAAGACAAAAATCAAATCAAATACGCCGTAATCTATTCAATGATTATGGATTTATATGAAGAAGGAGCGATTGACATTAAGACGGCGGATATAATCAACAGCAAATGCGCTGAACAGTTAGCGTGTCGGAAAATGTCGATAAAGTAGGAAAAATGGCAAAACAAGTACAAGTTATTAAAGCAACTAAATATTTGGACGAAGAGGACGTAATAAGGGTGGCGGCATATTGCCGTGTCTCTTACGATAAGCAAGACCAAATTAATTCTTTTTTGGCTCAAATGCAGTATTATACCGACTATATCCGTGAGAATAAAAAAATGAAACTTGTTGACTTGTACGCCGACGAGGGCATAACGGGAACGGAAATGCGTAAGCGTGATGAGTTCAAACGCATGCTCAAAGATGCGAAAGACGGAAAAATCGACAGGATTTTAGTCAAGAGCGTTTATCGTTTTGCGAGGAATTCGCTTGAATGTATCGAGGCGGTCAGACAGCTGAAGGATAGCGGCGTAAGCGTATTCTTTGAAAACGACAACATCGATACCGAGAAGATGAACTCGGAAATGATGCTGTATATCAAGAGTGCGTTTGCGCAGAGCGAGGCGTTGACAGCATCACGCAGAATGGTTACCTCTGTTCGTATGAGAATGGAGAACGGAACGTATATCTCTGCGGCTGTGCC
>JBJFAG010000094.1:0-16752 GCA_051887795.1 Candidatus Coproplasma sp.
GTTGTACAATGCAAATATCAAGGGGTTTGTTACGGGTAAGATCTACACGGGCGACACCAAAAAGGTGTGCGTACCGGGGTTAAACTGCTACAGCTGTCCGGGTGCAATAGGCGCATGCCCGCTGGGTGCGCTTCAGGATTCGCTTGCGGGCAGTAAGACTACCGCTCCCGCCTACATATTCGGCATATTAATTTTGTTCGGTCTGCTTCTGGGCAGGGTAATCTGCGGATTTTTATGTCCCTTCGGCCTTATTCAGGAGCTGTTATATAAGATTAAAACCCCCAAACTCCGCAAAAGCAGGTTTACCAGAATTGCCTCTTATTTCAAATATATACTGCTTATTATAGTAATAGCAATTCCCCTCATCTATTCGGGTATACCCGTATTCTGCAAGTACATCTGTCCTGCAGGTACGTTAGAGGGTGCGGTAAGCTTACTTGCAAACATAGAGAACTCAGGGTTCTACGGAATGTTGGGCTATCTGTTCAGCTGGAAGTTCTGCGTACTCTTAGTCGTCATAGTGGCAAGCGTGTTTATATACCGCTTCCTGTGCCGTTTCATCTGCCCGTTGGGCGCCATATATTCGCTGTTCTGTAAGATATCGCTGCTCGGTGTAAAGCTGGATAAGGACAAGTGTATCAACTGCGGACTGTGCATACAGGGTTGTAAGATGGACATTAAGCACGTCGGCGACCACGAGTGTATACAGTGCGGCGAATGTATCTCCGTCTGCCCCGTTCAGGCAATCAGCTGGAAGGGCAGCAAGCTGTTTTTAAGGAGTACCGCCCCCGAAGACCAGCCCGTAGCGGAAGTGGGTAAGGTTGACCTTCTCGCCCTGTCAAAGTCCAACGCAGGCGAGGTGTTGACCTCTCCCGTACAGTCGGAAGTTCAGACGCAGACGGCTGCTGAAAGCTTAAGCGTCTCACCCGAACAGGCAGAGGCTGTAGGTGCGGAGACGGCCTCCCCCGAACAGACAGAGCAGCAGGAAGAGGTTTGCAGCGGTAAGGCTAAAAAGCCCTGCAAGTTCTGGTCTGGCGTCAAGGCAAAATTCAAAAAGCCCCGCTTTGTCGTGGAGTTTGTCGCCTGGGTTGTCGCCCTCGCCGTGCTAATAACAGCGCTTGTGGTGTACAACCTGCCCGAAAAGAAAAAGGTGTTGAAGGAGACGTCCCTCTCCACCTACGTGGGCGGCACGTTAACCGAAGGCGGTTATTCGACCCAATCTGCTGAAAATAAGGTAAGGGTGCTGTACTTCTGGCGAACGGATATGGAAGAGAGCGTTGAGGCGCTTCAGACGCTCAACGAATACGCTTTTAGCAACAAAATTTCCTGTGACTTTGTCGCCGTGCATACAATTTACAAGGACGACAGGGACGTAGGCAAATTTATTACGGACAACGGCTTAGACGGCCTAAGCAATTTAATATTTGCTCAGGACGATAAGAATACAACCCTCTATTCCTTCTTCGGCGGGGATATCTCCGTACCCAAGCCCGTGACGGCTGTCGTTGCGGCTGACGGTTCGGTTGTCCTTGAAAAGCAGGGGGAGATAACGGAGGAAGAGCTTGGACAGGGCATGGTAAAAGCGCAGAGCTTGGCAGTGTACGGAGTAGGCGATTTATGCCCCTGGTTCAGTTTAAACACCTACACCTCCGCAGGAGGGGAGGCGGGCGTAGTCACCCTTGACGATTGTTTAGGCAAGGTTACCATATTTAACTTCTGGTATACGGACTGCGACCCCTGCAAGGCAGAGCTGCCCGAGTTTAACGAGGTGTATAAGGATCTGAGTGAAGAGATAAATATGTATGCAATTCACAACTCCTCCAACCCCAAGGGCGGCGTGCAGAACTGGCTGGACAGAAATGCCGACAAAAACGGACTGACCTGGAGCAAATACGATTTAAGGTTTGCCCACGACACAGAGGACGTCAATCTGTACGGAATGTTGAGCGGCAGAACGGCGTACCCCATGACCGTAGTACTCAACTCTCAGGGCGTGATTTGCAGGATAATTCAGGGAAAGTGTTCGGAGGAAACTCTCCGCCAGGCCATAGCAAACGCACAATAAAATAATAACAATAATCTCGGTACTGCAAAAAAACAGTACCGATTTTTTTAAAATTTTCCAACAATAACTATTACTTAACTGTTTATTAAATAATAATTATAGAGTAAAATAACCAAATTTTTAATATTTATTAATAATTGCTTGCTAACATTTTACAGAATGTGTATAATATCAACATTAAAAAAAACAATAAAATCCAGACAAATGGAGGCAAAGAGAAAAATGAATAAATTTACCAAACTGCTTTCTGTCTTCGCTATTGCAGGTGCTGTTAGTGCCGGCGTTGCAACTTTGGCAGGTTGCGGTGCTAAACACACCGGCGAGAAGCATGAAGCTGTAGCGGCTACCTGTACTCAGACGGGTACAAAAGAGTACTACACCTGTAACGACGATGACTGCAAAGGTAAGTACTACCTGGACGAGGCTTGCACTGTCGAAGTAACGATGGAAGAATTAACCATTGCAGCTTTGGGCCACAGCGCAACCAAGACGGACGCACATGATGCAACCTGTACGACAGACGGCAACCCCGTTTACTACACCTGTAGCGGTACCGAGTGCGCAGGCAAGTACTATGAGGACGAGGCTTGCACCAAGGAAATCACCGATATCGTAATCGAGGCAACGGGCCACAGCGAGCTGTATGAAGACAACGGCGACGGTACCCACAAGGTAACCTGCGAGCATGGCGATCTGACTGCAAGCAACGTAGCTCACGTTGACGAAGACGGCGACAGCAAGTGCGACAAGTGCGAAGCATTGTTCTTCGCACCCGGCAAGTACTACAGCACGTATTATGGCGAAATCGAAATCAAACAGGGTGGCATAATCGTTTTCAATGATAATGAATACACTCTTTCCGCAGTAACCGAAGACGAAGATACCGAAGTATTGAGTGCAACCTTCACCATTACGGTTGGTGATCTGTCGCAGGATTACATATTAACCAAGACCGAAACGGGCTATTCAATAGGTTATCGTTCTTATATCCCCGTTCCCGAAACCTTGGCAGAAGAAATGGCTGATTTTGCAGGCGTTTACTCCTTTAGCGGTGAATACGTTTATTATTACGCAGGTGGTTATTATAAGCTTTTATCCTTGAGCATAACCGAGGAAGGGCAAATTGTTTACTCTTCAATTCAGGTAAATGAGGATGGCACAGCTTATGAAGGTGCTAAGGCAGTTACTCTCCTTGCAGACGCAAGCGATTCAGGCACTAAGTACAATAAGATCAGCGCATATCCTATTAACATCACGGCAACTTCAGCTAAAGCTGCAACCATAGAGCTGTATATAGGTTATGATTCAACAAAGAATATCACCCTCACCAAGACTGCAGAAGCTGCTCCCGTAGTTCCTGAAAATCTTGGATTGACTGAGTATTCATACTTTGCTAATGCAGATGAAAGCTATGTTTTGGTTGTAGGTAGCAACAACATCTATAGGCTTAACGATAAATCCGTTACAATTGTTGGTGGCAACGCAACCGACGGTTATTTAGTAAAGACGTATGATGCAAGCTATAACGACATTAACCTCGTTGTAAAGGTAAATGCTACGGATAACACCGTTGCTATATATGAAGTTGGCGGCACTGAAGCGCTTGCAACCCTTGCAGTTAAGGAGCAGGTAATTCCCACGTTTGCCGTAACTGAAGTCACAGCTTCTGTACCTGTTCTCAACACTGAACCTTTGGTAGACGTATTCAATTCAAGTTATGCATACTACAAGATTGAAACTGCAGGTTGGTACTACTTCGGCTCCGGCGATACAAATAACGCAACTATATATACTAAGGTTACAGATCACGAAGTTGACGTAACCCAAGGCGTTGTTAAGGTATATGCTGGCTTTGCTTCTAAGGGTGTTCAGCTTGCTGCAGGCGATATCATTGCAGTAAGTGCTTACTATGATTACTCTCTCCTTGCAATCGTTGAAGACACTAATAGAGACGATATATATTCGCCCGAATTTGAAGGCTTTGACGAAGAATACTACGGTACCTATACATATGAATACACCAGCTGGGGTTATACCGAAAGCATCACGTTTGAAATCAGCGCAGACGGCATTAAGTATAGAAATAACGAAGTAAAAGTTGTTGCATTTGACGATATCGATTACCTCATCGACTTCTGGGGTAGTGCAATTAAGTTCAGCTTTGACGATGACGGCAATATCTATGTAGAATACGATAATTCAATCTATGAGTATGGCTACACTGCAGTTAAGGACGGCAATTCTAGCGGCAGCGAAGAAGAAGAAACCGATACTACCGTATACGTTACAGCAGGTGACAATAGCATAGATATCCACGCATTGTTGGGTACTGCTGAAATCACCTTGAGCAAGGTAGGCGTTTGGACTGTAACTTTCGGTTCTGACGTTCAGTATATTTTGGTTGGTAGCAGCCCTAAGGTAAGCGGTTCTACTATCGAAGTAACCGACACGGCAGTTGTAATAACCGTTTATGCGGCAGTTAACAACAAGACCGGTGAATATGCAAATCCTGTAACCATTAACTTTGAGTTGACCTCTGGCAGCGGCGAAGACCTTGTTAAAGAGGAAGATGACGGACTTAAGGTTGGCGACAATACCGTAACTGCAAGCTATAACGGTATTGAGTATACGTTTACCGCAACTGAAGCTGGTGATTATACCATAACGTATGACGCTGCGGGTTGGCTTATAGATAGTACGGATACCTATATGGAATCCGGTACTACCTTAACATTAACCGCAGGTCAAACTATCAGCATACTTTGCAGCACGGCTAATTATGTATCAGGAACTATAGAATACACCTTAACCATTGCTAAGGAAGATGGTTATGCAAAGGCAGGTGAAAACACCGTTGATATCAATGCTAAGAATTACGGACAGGGTGAAATCACCTTGAATAAGGTTGGCGTTTGGGAAATTACTTACGGAAGTGACGTTGACTATATCACGTTGGATGACGGCGTAATGCCTGTAACAACAGTCACGGTAACCGATACTCCTGTAGTAATCGTTGTTCACGGCGCTTATGATGAAGCAACTGAATCTTACGTAAAATCTGCAAGCTTCACTTTAACATTAACCTCTGGTAGCGGAGAAGCGCTTGAAGAAAGCGATGACGTAGGTAGCGAAAGCGGACTTAAAGTTGGCGACAACACTGTAACGGCAAGCTTTGCTGGTATCGACTACACGTTTACTGCAAGCGGAGCAGGCACATATACCTTTACATATGATGCAGCTGGTTATGTAGGTTTTTATGATAGTAATAATATACTAGAGTGGTTCAGCAGCGGTAAAACGTTTACTCTTGAGGCAGGAGAAACTCTTAAATTGTGCTGCAGCACGTATGATGAAGTATCTGGAACTATAGACTACACCTTAACCATTACCAAAGGCTAAGGCATAACAACTAAAAGCGTAAAAGCTTTAAAAAAACAAAATCAACGGAGTGCGTAGCAATACGTACTCCGTTATTTTTTACACGTCTTTTTCACCAAATTTTAAAAAATTCACCCTTGACAAGTCAATTTGACCGTGATAAAATAATGTATAAGGAGTAATTTGTTATGTATTGGTGGATTTTTACTATCGCAGGAGTTGTAGTTGTACTTTTATTAGTCCTTACTGTATGCTTGATTATAAGAGGGAAAAAGAAGAATAAGGCCTTAAAGGCTGAACAGTCCGCCCCCGCAGCCCAGGCTGAAGAGCAGGTTGAGGAACAGCAAGAGGCGGTTGAACAGCCCGAAGTTCAGGCTGAGACGGAGGAAGAGGAGGAGACGGCTCCTATAGAGGAAGAGGCCGCCCCCGCAGCTCAGGCTGAAGTTGCAGAGGATGAGAAGGCCCTGGTTGAAGAAGAAGCGCAACCCCAGCCCGTTGAGGAGGCTGCAGCCGAGGAACCCGTTGCAGAAGAAAAACCTGCAGAGCCTGAAAAGAAGCCTGCTAAAAAGAGACAGGCCGCTAAAAAGCCCGTTGAAAAGGCAGATGAACCCGCCCCCGCACCCGAAGAGGATGAAGGTGACGATATAGAGGTTGAGTCCACCGATAAAGAGAAAAAGACCACAAAGACCTATCATATTTCCTTGAGGAAGTCGGACGGCATGTGGCAGATAAAGCTTGCAGGCGGTAAAAAGGCAATCAAGCTCTTCCGCACCCAGCAGGAGGCAATCGACTACTGCAAGGTACTTGCCGAAAAGCAGGAGGCAAACTTAACCGTACACAAAAAGGACGGTTCTTTCAGAAAGAGAAATTATTAATCGGGTGGCGTAGCGATAGGCTACGCCATTAACTATATTTACCCATCAATGTTTTAAACCGATAAAAATAGTTTATAAAAAAGTGTGAGTAATACAATAGTAGAGGTTTTAAAGTTATGACAAAGATAGACGTATTTTCAGGATTTTTGGGTGCGGGTAAGACCACCCTTATCAAAAAGCTTATCAAGGAAGCTTACAGCGGAGAAAAGCTCGTTCTGATTGAAAACGAGTTTGGCGAGATAGGCGTTGACGGCGGATTTATGAAGGAGGCAGGCATTCAGATTAACGAGCTCAATTCAGGCTGTATCTGCTGTTCGCTTGTCGGCGACTTTGCCAAGGCCTTAAGGCGGGTTAAGGAGGAGTACAACCCCGACCGTATTTTAATCGAACCCTCAGGCGTGGGCAAGCTCTCCGACGTGGTAAAGGCAGTGGAGAGGGCTTCCCTCGACGACTGCGTAATCAACTCTTTAACGACCGTTGTCGACGCAAACAAGTGCAAAATTTATATGAAGAACTTCGGCGAATTTTTCAACGACCAGATTGAAAACGCAGCTTGCATAGTGTTCAGCCATGCGGACGTCGCCCCCGTAGAAAAAATTGAAAAGGCGGTGGAGCTGGTTAAAGGCCATAACCCCAACGCGACCATTGTTTCCTCCGATTGGAACAGTCTGACGGGCGAGCAGATCCTCTCTGCAATGGAACACTCCTCAACGCTTGCGGACGAGCTTGCAAAGCTCACCCATCAGTTGGAGGAGGAGCATGAACACTGCCACCACGACCATGACGGCGAGGAGCATGAACACTGCCACCACGACCATGACGACGAGGAGCATGAACACTGTCACCACGACCATGACGGCGAGGAACACGAACACTGCCACCACGACCATGACGACGAGGAACACGAACACTGCCACCACGACCATGACGAGGAACACGAACACTGTCACCACGACCATGACGACGAGGAACACGAACACTGCCACCACGACCATGACGACGAGGAACACGAACACTGTCACCACGATCATGACGGCGAGGAACACGAACACTGTTGCCACGATCATGACCATGAGGGACATGAACATCACCACCACCATCACCACGCCGACGAGGTGTTCACCAGCTGGGGTGTAGAGACGGCGAAGAGGTTCTCTGAAAAGCTATTAAAGTTAAGCCTTGCCTCGCTTGTGGATTCAACCCGTTTCGGTATGGTTCTGCGTGCAAAGGGCATAGTAGAGGGGCAGAACGGCGAGTGGCTTCACTTCGACTACGTTCCCGGTGAGATAAACGTCAGGGTTGGCGGTGCGGAGACTATCGGCAGATTATGCGTAATCGGCAGTAAGCTTGACGAAGAAGAATTAAAGGAATTATTCGGTGTCTGATGGACGAAATAAGCGTATATATGTTCCTGGGTTTTCTGGACTCAGGCAAAACTAAATTTATTCAGGAGACCTTGGAGGACCCCCGAATGGAGAACGGGGAAAAGACCCTTCTGCTCGTCTGTGAAGAGGGGGAGGAGGAATACGATGCTTCCCGTTTCCGTGTAAAGGACGTTGCGATAGAGTATATTGAAGGCGAAGAGGAGCTGAACGAGAGGACGCTCTCCTACCTTACCCAAAAGCACAAGGCGACGAGGGTGGTAGTCGAGTACAACGGCACCTGGCTTTTGGAAAAATTCTTCGAGGCCATGCCCGAAAGCTGGGTTATAAACCAGATGATGACCTTCTTCGACGCAACGACTTTTGTCAACTACAACAAGAACATGCGCCAGCTGGTATTCGATAAAATCAACATGACGCAGATGGTTGTGTTTAACCGCTTCAAGGGCGAGTATTCCCAGGATGAGTACCACAAAATAGTAAGGGGTATTTCCCGCAGGCCCGACATAGTCTACGAGTATATCGGGGGTAAAGCCGTCTTTGACGAGATAGAGGACCCCATGCCCTTCGACGTCAACGCCCCTGTAATCGAGATTGCCGACAGGGATTTTGCCTGGTTCTACCGTGACTTGTCGGAGAATACCGAGCAGTACGTCGGTAAGACCGTACATTTTAAGGGTATGGCGGCAGTCTCCAAAAAGGTACCCGCAGGGCAGATAGTTATAGGCAGGTTTATTATGACCTGTTGCGAGGCGGATATCGCCTACGACGGATTCGCCTTAAAGGTAAACAGGCTCTTAGGCGGCATTGCCACCAAGGACTGGCTGGACGTAACCGCAAAGGTAGGCATGGAGTACAACGCCGTCTACCGCTCTACGGGCCCCGTCCTCTCTGCAATTAAAATCGAGAGGGCAGACCCCCTCCCCGATGACGAGGTCGTCGCGACATATTATTAATTTGTCGCAACATATTATTAATTTATGGTTAGTAGACAAACCGCCCAAGCCGAATTTATTCGGCTTGGGCGGTACTTTATTTATCACAATTTTATTCCTGATTTTCCTCACTCAGCCCCAGCATTTTGGCGCTGTCCTCGCCAGTCAGCACGTCGACCGTTTTCAGCTTGCTCTCAATCATACGGCTGCGGGTGCCGACAAGGGCGTCGAAGTCACGGCTGGCGCTCTCCAGCCTGGCCTGAATCTTTGCAACCAGCTCGTTATACTTTGCATATTCGGCCTTAACTGCACCGAGTATTCTCCACACCTCGCCCGACTTCTTCTGAATGGCAAGCGTTCTGAACCCCATCTGAAAGCTGTTGAGCAGGGCGCTCATAGTGGTGGGCCCCGCAATCGTAACGTTATAGTTCTGTTGCAACTCCTCAATTAAGCCAAGCTTTGCAACCTCGGCGTACAGGCCTTCGATGGGTAAGAACATGACGGCAAAGTTGGTGGTCTTAGGCGGGTTAACGTACTTAGTCTTAATGTCCTTAGCCATAGAACGAATGGTATTTTTAAGCTGTTCCCGCTTTGCTTTAACCAGCTCAAACTGGTTATTCTCGTAGGCGTTGTACAAATCCGTGTAAACCGTCAGGGGGAATTTGGAGTCAATGGGCAGATATACGCAGCCTTTATCGTCCTGCCCGGGCAGTTTAACGGCAAACTCCACGGGGTCCCTGCCCGAACCCGTTACAAAGTTGGTTTCGTACTGTTCGGCAGTTAAAATCTGTTCAAGTATCGCCCCAAGCTGAATTTCACCGAAAATACCCGTCGTCTTGACGTTGGTTACAACCTTGGTTAAATTGTTTACGTTGCTCGCCACGTTCTGCATTTCGCCAAGCGATTTATACACGCTCTCAAGCTGAGTGCTTAAGACCTTAAAGCTCTGTTCGAACCGCTCGTTTATGGTCTTTGAAAGCTTTTCGTCCACGGTGGAGCGCAGTTTGTCCAGCTGTACGGCGTTGTCCGTCTGCATGGCCTTTATCTGTGCTTCGTTAGTCAGCCTCATCTGTTCAAGCTTGGCTTCGGTGGCCTTGCTCATCTCCGAAAGTCTGCTGTCCGTCTGGCGAACAAGCTCCATAACCCTCGCCTCAAGCGACTGCTGACTTTTTATCATATTGGCCTGAAAGGTGTTTAAAAACTCCGTCGTAGTCTGGCCCGAAGCCCTCTGGGCGTCTGTCAGCGTCTTGGTTATTAACCCGATATTTCCGTTAAACCCGTCGATTAAGTCCTTTTTATCGCTATGCGTAAGCTCTAACTTCTTGCCCCCTTTAAGCTGTAAAAACAGGGTTATTAAGATGAGCAGCAGGGATATCCCCGATATTGCAAGTGAAATATACTCCATTATTCCTCCCGTATAAATGCCCCGACTGTAAGCAGTCGGGGCGCTTGTGTTTTAAAAATTAACTTATTCCTTGTTGGCGTCTGCAATTACCTTTACGGCAATCTGAGGGGGAAGCTCTTCATAGCGTAAGAACTCTGTGGAGAACCTGCCCTGACCTCTCGTCATACTCCTTAAGTCGGTTGCGTATTTAGCCGTCTCTGCAAGGGGTACTTCGGCAACCACGGTGGTTATATCACCCTCGGTGGAGCTGTCTGAAATCCTGCCCCTGCGCTTGGATATATCGCCCATAACCGCACCTAAATACTCGCCTGAAACCTGTGCCTTTAACTTGACGACGGGCTCTAAAAGTATGGGGTCGGCATTCTTCATGCCCTCTTTGAAGGCGAGTGCCGCAGCAGCCTTGAACGCCATTTCGGAGGAGTCTACGTCGTGGTAGCTTCCGTCGTATAAGACGGCCCTGACGCCCACTACGGGGTAACCTGCAAGCACGCCTCTGGAGAGACATTCTCTTAAGCCCTTTTCGACTGCGGGTATGTACTGCTTGGGTACCGCACCGCCAACGACCTCGTCGCCGAACTCAAAGTCGCCTTCGTACGGCTCAAAGCGCACCTTGCAGTGTCCGTACTGACCGTGTCCGCCGGACTGCTTCTTGTGCTTACCCTCAGCCTCTGCAACCTTTTTAATGGTCTCACGATAGGGAATTTTAGGCTCGGTGAGAATTGTGTTAATGCCGTATCTGCCTTTTAACTTGGCACACAGAAGCTCAACGTGGGTCTCGCCCTGGCCGGCTAAAATCATCTCGCCCGTCTCAGCGTTCTTGGTTACGGAGAAGGTGTAATCTTCCTCTCTCATCTTGGCGAGGTTTGCAAACACCTTATCCTCTTCGCCCTTGTTTGCCGCCTTAACTGCTAAAGACAGGCAGGGGCGGGGGAAGGAGATGGGGTCGAATACGATATTCGTACCCAGCGCGCAGAGCGTCTGGTTGGTGTCGGTTTCAGTCAGCTTGTTGACGGCGCCTATGTCGCCTGCAGTCAGCTCGTTAACCAGCTCGAACTTCTTGCCCTGAACGGTGAACAACTGTCCTATACGCTCTTCCTTGCCCGTATCTGCATTGAGTACGGTGTCGCCCGTCTTTAACTTACCTCTGAAAATCTTTATAAAGTTAACCTTGCCCGTGTATGCGTCGTATACAGTTTTGAATACCTGTGCAGCAAAGGGTCCGTCCTCTTCGCACTCAACCGAAATAAGGTCGTCCTTATCCAGGTCGGTGGCAAAGGCGTTGCGCCTCTCGTTTGCGTTGGGCATATAGGTAGCTATTTCGTCCAAAAGATTGATAACGCCGCGGTTATTTAAAGCGCTGCCCGCCATGACGGGGATAACGTTACCTAAAGCAATACCCTTTCTGATACCCCTGACGGCGTCCTGTTTGGAGAGGCCGCCCTGCTCGAAGTACTTATCGAGCAATACGTCGTCGTTCTCCGCAGCCGTTTCAACCAGGCTGTCCTGCATCTTATCCATTGCGTCCTTCAGGTCGTCGGGAATGGGTATTTCCTTGGGTCCCGTAGTGGAGAACTCATATGCCTTTTCCTGGAAGGAGTTGACGTAACCCGTCATCTTTCCGTCCTGCATAATAGGTATCTGAATGGGTGCAAGCTTGCTGGTGTACTTTTCCTTCAGGGCTGCAACCGTACCTGCATAATCTGCATTGGGCTTATCCATGCCGTTGATGAATACGACTAAGGGCTTTTTAACCTTTAAGCAGTAGTCAATAACGCTCTCCGCGCCTATGGGCAGTATGCCGTTAGCGCCGATAACTAAGACCGCACCGCCCGCTGCCGCAAGGCCTTCATGTCTTTCGCCCTCAAAATCATAGAAGCCGGGTAAGTCTAAAAGGTTGATCTTCAAGCCCTTCCATTCAAGGTGAGCTAAAGAGGTGTAGATGGAAATACCCTTGGCCTTTTCGGTCTCGTCAAAGTCCATGACGGTGTTGCCGTCCTCAGTCTTTCCCATACGGTCTATCACGCCTGCGTTGAAAAGCATAGCCTCGCAAAGCGTCGTCTTACCTTCGCCGCTGTGTCCGATGACGGCGACGTTCTTAATTTCTTTTGCAGTAATTGCCATAAAAATTCCCCTTTATAACAACGTTAAAATACCGTTGCAAAAATTAATCATACAACTATTATAATATAAAAAACTCCCCGTTTCAATACCTATTTAAAAAAAAGTATCAAAACGGAGAAAAAATTATCTTATAAGCTTAAAATAATTATCGTATTTAGCGATTAATTTTTTGGCTGTTAAACTGTCGGTAACCGACTGTG
Organism: Candidatus Coproplasma sp.; assembly: GCA_051887795.1. Classification (GTDB taxonomy): domain Bacteria; phylum Bacillota; class Clostridia; order Christensenellales; family Borkfalkiaceae; genus Coproplasma. The sequence goes on from JBJFAG010000094.1 coordinate 12,362, forward strand.
CAAAGGGCAGGGATATGTTAAAGCTTTGGGCAATCTCCTCTAAGGTGGCTTTCCGCTCTTCGGTTAAATATGCGATGATGAGGGCGGAGATAATCTCCCTGTTGAACTGCGTCGGCTGCATTGTCTCCGAGCGGCAGAAGCGCAGAGTAAAACTGATATAGTCGGGGTCGAAGCTCTCGGAAAAGGTGGGGATATCCCAGCCCTTTTTGCGCCAGACGGAGTAGATAAACGGGATACCGCCCCCGTTGCCCTCGCCCACGCCAAAGCGTTTAAACACCCCTTTAACGCCTATGTTCCTCGGGTCGGAGACGCCGCCTTTTACCGCAGAGTAGGGGGTAGTGCCGAACGAACCGCTGTTTTCAAAGGTAATACAGCCCTCTTTTCTTTCAACCTTAACCCCGCCCAGCGAATAGTTTGCGTTTACCAGACAGTTCAGCAACGCCTCACGCATGGCCATATACACCGCCCTGCCCTGGGATATATCCACCAGCCTTTCGCATACGGTAAAGAAAAAGCTGTAAATATTCTGGGCGGATAAATCATCGGGTGCAATGGTGTTAGCCGGGTTAACCCCGTCGATATAGCTAAGCGAAAAGGACTTGAACTTCTTTAAGACGTAATCGCGCTTGCCGAAGGTTAACAGGCCGGCTATCGAAGGGCGCAGCCGCTTTTTCTCATCTTCGGCCGCACACTTCAATTTCTTGAGAAAACTGATGTCGGAGGCGGCGTCGTCTATAAACGAGGGGTCGGCAAGCTTAAGCCTTAATCTGCAGTCGGACACGCAGTCGAAGTCTATTGCCGAAAAGTAAAACCCCTTGGCGGCCTTCAGATCCGCCCCCATTCGTTTTCTGTCTGCAAGCATGGCGTCAACCTGCTTTTTCGTGCAGCGGTAGTCCCCCTCGCCGCCCCGCCTGTAGGTACCGGTGTAGGGGTCGGTGCCGATATAAACCGGTCTGTCCAACCTCTCCGCCCTGGGTACGGTTATAGCAAGTATGCGCTTGCCCTGAAAGGTGACTTTCTGCACGTCCTTTTCGGTTATAACGGCTGCGCTCACCTTGTTCTTGTTGCGGACGCCGTCCAATAATATCTTAACGTATCGGTCACGGTTCTCCAGATCCACCGCATGCAGGCTGTGGTCCTTGTATTCCTCCACGCCTAGCAGTATCACCCCGCCAAGAGTATTAGCAAAGGAGGAGTAGGTCTCCCACAGGCTGTTAGGGAAGCCCCCCAAAGCCCTTTTGGCCTCGATACGGTTATTCTCCCTGTACTCTTCAACGTTGTTTAAATCTATCATAATATCACCTGATATATATTATATCACGAAAGGTTAAGTTGTGCAATATTAAATAAAATATATTCAAAGGTGTTGACAGGTCGGGGATTAAACTATTAAAATTTAATTGACCGTGTTGGTTAAAAAGCAGGTGTAAAGTTGGATAAGGATTTCAGGAAGGATTGTATAGAGAGGTTTGAAAACGGGTACGTATACGACAGGGAGGTGCTGACAATACTGCTCTCCAACGCCTTTCCCGCTCTGGACGCGGGCGGCATTGTAGACAGCCTTTTGTATTCGTTGCCCTCCGTTTATGCCGTGCTGGAAGCCGACCTGGCCACCTTGATGGCGGTGCATAAGATGACGCGGCAGGTTGCGGAATATATCGTGGCGTTAGGCAAGGCAAAGCGTATCTCCTTGCAGCCGTTAACCGCCATAAGCGATAGTCGGCAGCTGATCGAATACGGCATGGATAAGTACAGGGGGAGCGATTGCGAGGAGACCGAGCTGTTCTGTGTAAACAGAGGCGGTAAAGTAATAGCGCACTACACATACGGCTCCGACCAGATGAAGAAGGTGGAGCTAAATTTCCGCACCGTTGCGGCAGACATAACCTCCGTCAGTGCAAGCGGTTTTTACCTTCTGCACAACCACGTGTACGGCTCCGTTCAACCCTCCGAGCAGGACGATATCTTCACCTTAAAGCTCTTATCCGTTTTCTCCGAAGGGGATATTAAGCTTATCGACCACTGCATAGTTGGCGAACGGGAGGGGTTCAGCTATCTGAACAGCGGAAGATTAAAACTGTTAAAGGAACGTCTGAAATAAGCTAAAACCCCCGCCGCAGCCTGAAGCTGCGGCGGGGGTTGTCCGTTTAATCAAAATAATCGACGTATTGAATTTTATATTCGCTGTCGGGGAACAGCTTTTTATGCAGGGCGATAAAATAATCGTCCGTCATGCTCGCAATATAGTCCACAACTATCTGCTCCTTTTGTTCGTCGGTATAGGGTCTGTTCCGCTTGAAATAGGGTTTATCCACGTATTCGATATGGTGGCGGTAGATATAGGAGGAGGTATCCTCTCTCACCAGGTCGTCCAGAAGCTTTTTAAACAGCTCTTCCATCATGGGCTTAATGGCCTCCGTCTGGTACTTTTGCGCATAGTCGCTCCTGTACACACGGTTATAGTTATCGCTCTTTACCTTCTGCAGAGCCTTAAAATGCTCTTCGTCCAGCGATATATAATCCTTACCATAGCTGTTTTCGATTATGTTGACGGTAAGGTTGTTTATAATCTGGGCGTTGTACTCACCCAGGCCCTTTTCGTCAAAATCGCTCTCTTCAAGCAGGTGCGCCCTCATGGCGTCCTGCCTGTCCTTGCCCACGTAGGCTATTATGTCCGAAATTCTTACAACACACCCCTCCAAGGTGTCGGGTATCAGCTTTTTAACGGCATTTTTATCTATATAGCAGTTTTCAATCAGATCGTCGAACTCTTCAAAATCTTTAATCGGTTGAGGGCGGTAGTGCTTTAACTCCAGCTCCCCGTCGTGGGCAGCGATACCGCAGAGGGTTTGTAAGGTTACGTTGTAGGGAAATATTTTATCCAGCACCCGCACCGAGTGGATATTGTGGGAAAATCTTCTGCCCGTGTACTCCTTATATATCCCGTCTAAAAACCTCTCGCCCGCATGCCCGAAGGGGGTATGCCCGATGTCGTGTCCCAATGCAATGGCTTCGATTAAATCGAGGTTTAAATTCAACGCCGCACCAATCGTTCTGGCAATGCGCGAAACGAGCTGAACGTGCAGCCCGCGCCTTGTAATATCGTCGTTTTTATGGAGTGAAAAGACCTGCGTCTTATCGGCGTAGCGGTTGTAGTAGGGGCAGTTTATAATCTTGTCGATATCCCTGACGAACGCAGGGCGCAGGACGGTAGCCCTGTCCCTTGCCGTATCACGGCGCAAGGCGTTGGCGTTTTCAAACCCGACCTTAACAAAGCTGCCCTCTGCCTTTTCCTTACTTATTCTCTTTTCCAGATCTGATGAAAGTTCTTCGTACATAGCTATTATATTATAATATGTTTTGTTTAAAATGTAAAGGGGGTTAAACTGCTTGACGTTTTTAAAACAAACTGCTATATTAATAATACAGAAACGCAACAAGGTTTATTGATTTTTATTTGCCCTGCGGAGTACGCACCGCTTCCTCTAAGCGGTGAGTGGTAATAAGTCCACCGACAGCGACCTAATAAGCCGTTGTTATTTTTTTGTTTAAACGTTTGACAAATATAATTATATTGTTTAAAATATAGACAGTGATAGTAACTTTCCGCTAAACGTAGCGTGGTCTATCGAATAAAGCACCGCTTCCTCTAAGCGGTGGACGGGGGACACCCCACCGACAGCGACCTAATAAGCCGTTGTTATTTTTTTGTTTAAAATGCAGGGAAATCTGACGTTTGTTTTTACAACGGATTAATTGACTTTTACCATTTGCTTGCATATAATATAATCAATGACGGGATAAACCCCGAACATCTTTGTGCTAAACGGGTACAAAGTAGTATTTATTGAACGGAATATTTTTCCTTCATCGGCATATAAAAATATGTCAGCTTGATTTAGTAGCCCTACGCAAGTGGGGCTATACTTTTTTATGAGTTAAACAATTTGACTTTTAACTTCCGTTACTGCATAATGTAAGTAATGGTTGACGTTTCTTTACGAGGAGTGTATAAACGGCAAAGGCACTTTAAATTACTCGACCATTAAAAACGGCGGTTGTCGGATAATATCCGTAAACCTTGCTAAGAGCGGTACTTTAGTATCGTTCTTTTTTACTATAGGTATAAGAATTTACCATGTATGTTCAATTTTATTTGCAAGCCAAAAATCATTTGACTTTAACGAAGAACAGCAGTAAAATAAAACCACTGACCTACGGTAGCAGTCCTATTTAAAAGAATAGGGGGCGTATCGAATATGGGGGCTCTTAAATTCAGTGCCTTGCGGTAAATCTATCCCGCACAGAACAGCGACCAAATAAGTCGCTGTTATTTTTGTCTAAAGAAAACCCCCAGATAGTCTGGGGGTTCAAAAGAGGCTTCTGCCGTT
>JBJFAG010000095.1:0-3996 GCA_051887795.1 Candidatus Coproplasma sp.
CAACCCCTTGAACCGCAGATAATTACGTTGCCGAATTTTACACAGTCGTTTTGAAGAAAATAAAAAGTCTCGTCGGGAGCAGCGGAGCGGAGTTTGGAAATACCGTTCCACCAGAAGTCGTGATTCCCCCTGATAAACACCTTTTTACCCTTGAGAGGCTTAAGCATATTCAGGTCGACTAATCCCTCCTCAAGGCTTGTCCCCCAGCTGGTATCGCCGCACAAAAGCACAATATCGTCATCGCAAACTTTTTTATTCCAGTCGGAAACTATTTTATCAAAGTGTCCTTCCCAACCGACTCCGAAAATATCCATCGGTTTTTGCGTAGAAAAGGACAGATGTAAATCACTTATCGAATAAATCTTCATAGGTCTATTATATCACCATTCGGCATTAAATTAAAGCATTTTAACCAAATAATGTTTTAAATTAATAATTGTCAAATTCGACTTACATTAACCTTATTATGTGTCACATAGTACGTTAAAACGCTATTTATGTGTGGCATAGTATATAAATAATAGCGATTATTGACAAAATTATTACGGCGGAACGTCTATTGTTCCGCCGCATGAGCTTATTTATCAAAATAAGAATTAAGTACCTATCCCCTATTTGCAAGCGCAGTTTTTACCCTTGGGATATAGCGGCAGCTCAAAAAATCCTGCACATACTTCCCTTGAATAATCCTGGGCAGGGGGTATTGCACAATAGCCGTAGCTTGGAATCAAAAGCTCCACGTCGATTGCAACTTTAAGTATAGCGGTAATACATACGTTTACCGTAAAGGAATTTGTACTGCTATCATAGCTACCCTCTGCAGCTACCGCAGACGCCTGAGCCTCTATGCTAAACGGCATTATCGAGGGCGCAGGCACAAACAGCAGAACGTCCTCGGTGAGCGAGATCGACGTACTCATTATTCCCTCTGTCCCGTTTGAATCGGTATAGACTACTTCTACGGGAATAACTATTGTCGCCTGCACTCTTGCACATCCCTGCTTATCTGCAAGCCGCTCTACGTTAACGTTTTTTATCGTAGGACTTTCGCCTGTTGAACGAGCGCTTATAAACGTAAGCGGTAAGGCGCTTGTTGCTGGTTCAAACGTACCGCTTGGCAGAGCGTAATTCTCTACCTGGACCTGTTTAATGCAGGCGTCGAAAATCTTCTTTGCCTGTATGCACACCTTTTCACACAAACCGTTAAGCGGATTGCCGTTTATGGTGCCCGGGCATTTATCCGATTGAAAATTTGAATAAAACGACATTTTAACCTCCGTTGATATTAATACGACGTATTATTTACGATACAGATTTTTAACCTTTTTTCAGTATCGGTTACTTTAATATATGTTGACTTATTTATTTTAGTTACGGCAGCCAGATTCTTTTGGTTGGATAAATAATGGAATTTTTATTTAGCTCGATAAGCTTCTTTAGGCTGCAACCGTATCTTGCAGCTATTTTTTCATAGTTATCCCCAACTAAGGCATAACAATAACCTGATACGGGTAAAACTTCGATTATTTTTCCCTCGTATAAGTCCCCGTCTATTGGCATCTTATAGATATCCATAAGTTCGTCTGCGCTGTTATTATCCCTTATTACTAAGAATTTACCCCTCTCAACGTTAAGCGAAAACATATTATCAATATATTCACCAAGGGAATTTATCGTTAATAATCCTTTAATTATACGAATATTCGCCAAAATATCCCTGTAAAATATGTTGATGAGAAATAATATTTACAGGTCTTGCGCACAAGTTACAGTCTTTTCCATCATTGAAAAGACGCTGAGTTTTATATATAGAATTATTCTATCCCGCACTATCGGTGCCGAAGGGCTGGGAATTTATCAGATTTGCCTTTCGGTTTTTTCCGTCTTTTTGACTGTTGCCGCTACGGGAATACCTGTAACCGTATCCCGCCTGATTGCAAAAAACAGCGCTACGGGTAACCCTAACGCCAAACACGCCGTCGTTACCTCCGGTGTTCTCTGCTCGCTTCTGTTTACTCTGCCTATAGCCCTGTTTCTCTTCTTCGGTAAGGATTTATACTCCTTTCTCTTCCCTAACAGGGATTACGTCAATATCTTCCTTCTTCTCATTCCCGGGCTTGTTCTAACCGCTGTTTATGCCGTTATACGCGGTTCATTCTGGGGAAATAAGCAGTTCTTGCCATACAGCATAATCGAGCTTACCGAAGACGCAGTTATGGTTGTCTGCGGTTGTATCTTAATCGCCTTTGCCAATACGGCGGAAGGCGGTACAAAAGCCGCAATAATAGCCGTGCTGATCTCCTATATTTTTTCGTTTGCAGTTTCGCTTTTCTGGTACTTTTTTACTGGCGGTAAATTCGTCAAACCCGACGGGCAATTCAAGCCGCTTTTTACCGCGTCGTTACCCGTAACCGCCATGCGAACTTCAACCTCCATTTTAAACTCGTGCGTGGCAATGTTTTTACCTGCACTCCTCACCTACGCATGCGGGTATTCAGACTCCCAGTCGCTTGCAATATACGGTGCGGTACTCGGTATGAGCGTACCTGTTTTATTTACGCCAAGCCCCCTGATAAGCTCGATTGCCGTAGTAGTCGCACCGCAGCTTAGCGAAAACTTTTACTCAAAACGCACCGATTTACTTAAACGCGATATAGAAAAAACGTTAAAGGGTTCGGTTTTGATTGCAACCGTTTTAATACCTGTGTTCTTTACTCAAGGTAAGGATATCGGTATATTTTTATATAATAACGCATTAAGCGGAGAGATTATTTGCTATTTCTCATTTATGATGTTACCAATGAGCCTTTCTATGATAACTACCACCGTTTTAAACTCCATGCATTATGAAATCAGAACCCTGATTTATTATTTTATAGGTGCTGCAGTTATGCTTGCCTGTATATTCGGGTTAACTCATTTTTGGGGAATTTACGCCTATATGGCGGGGGTTACCATAAATTTTATAATTACCGCCGTACTCAATTTAAGATTGCTAAAGAAGAACTGCCCGCAAATAAATTACGTCGGTTATGCTCTGAGGTGCATAATCATCTGCATTATCGCCTGTACCTTCGGCAATCTTCTGTCAAATTTACTCAAAGACGTTTTGCCCCTTATAATTAAGATTATAATTTGCGGCGGCGCTTCGGCTATATTTGCGGTCGCTGCCTTTTATGGAATGGAGATGATTACAATCAAACCTGTAAAAAAGATTTTTTCAAGATGATTTGTTGAGCTTATTTTTAATGACAAAAGCCTGTCTGACGGCAAGTATGATTAAAAAAACGCCGAACGCCTTTCTTAAAGCCTGGGTGGGAAATACCGCCATAACAAGGCTGAATATTGCCGTTGATATGAGTGCGGGAATAATCAACGCCAACACGCCCTCCGTCTTTAAAAGTCCGTTTTTCTTATGTCTTGGCAGTACAATCAGCGCCATGGGTAAAAATGCTATGACGTTTGTCGCCTGGGCGAGGCGTTGATCAACGCCTAAAATTAAGGTTAATGCAGGTATTAAAACCGTACCTCCACCCATTCCCATACCGCCGAAAACACCTGCGGCAAACCCTGTCAGCAATAGTAAAATGAAGGACATATTAACTTAAACAACCATCCTGACGCCCGCAACGATAAGCACTGCGATAAATATTATATCCGTCCATAATTCGGGAATTTTTCCCAGTAGCTCAGCACCCAACAGCCCGCCCGTAACGTTGCCAATCGTTGCGGGTATTACTACGTTTGCCCGTGTGAAACCGCTGATAATGTATATTATTGCACTCACCAGACAAACAGGGGCTATTACAAGAATTGCCGTAGCATGGGCCTGTTTGCCTGAATACCCTAAAACCCCTGATAAAATAGGTACGGCAATCATGCCGCCGCCACCGCCGAAGAATCCGTTTACCGCTCCTAAACCTATTCCGCTTAATACAGCTTTCCCTGTATTACCCTTATTTTTCACTGTCAAATACTCCCGTTACCGTAACCATT
>JBJFAG010000096.1:0-3987 GCA_051887795.1 Candidatus Coproplasma sp.
CCCACCACGGTGTAAACCTCATCCTCCTGCTCCAGCCGGAGGACGGTGTAGCCGTAGCTTATAGCCGCATACAGAAACGAAGATGCGGTATGCGAAAAGATTGGTGCGGACAGCGTTAAATATTTGTCGGTTGAACACTTGCTTGAAACGTGTAAAACGGCAAACGTAGGCTTTTGCCTCGGTTGCTTTACGGGCGAATATCCCTATTCCCCTGAAGGCGATGAAACAGATAAATTAAAATTTGATTAAAACGTTAGGAGTAAATAATGGCTATTTCTTACAAGGACAGCGGCGTTGACGTAGAGCGCGGCTATGAGGCGGTTAAACTTATGCGTAAACACGTTCAGTCAACATATACTGAAGGCGTGTTGGGCGATATAGGCAGTTTCGGCGGGTTCTTCCAGATGCCTAAGGGCATGAAGGATCCCGTATTAGTTGCAGGTACGGACGGCGTCGGTACCAAGCTTAAGTATGCTTTCATTGCAGACAAGCACGACACTATCGGTATCGATGCGGTTGCAATGTGCGTAAACGATATCGTATGTCAGGGTGCAAAGCCCCTGTTCTTCTTAGACTATTTTGCAACGGGCAAGCTCTCCCCCGAAACGGTAGCAACCGTTGTATCCGGCGTTGCAGAGGGCTGCCGTCAGAGCGGTGCGGCATTAATCGGCGGTGAAACGGCGGAAATGCCCGGCTTCTATTCGGAAGGCGAGTACGATATCGCTGGTTTCTCTGTCGGCGTCGTAGAAAGGAAGAAGGTCATAAACGGCAGCAAGATTAAATCGGGCGATATCCTTATCGGTATTAAATCAAGCGGTATTCACTCCAACGGCTACTCTTTGGTAAGAAAGCTCTGGGGAGAGAATAAGGAAGAGCTTGAAAAATATGACGAAAGGTTGGGCTGCAGAATTATAGACGCACTGTTGACGCCTACAAAGATTTACGTTAATTCTATCCTTGCGCTTATTGAAAAGGTAAAGGTTAAGGGCATTGCTCACATCACGGGCGGTGGCTTTATCGAAAATATTCCCAGAATTTTCCCCGAAGGTATCGGCTGCAGAATCGACACCAAGTCCTATGAGGTTCCTGCACTCTTTAAGATTATGCAGGAGAAGGCAAAGCTTACAAAGCAGCAGATTTACAACACCTTCAATATGGGTATCGGTATGGTAGTCTGCGTTGCTAAAAAGGACGTAGAGGCAACGATTGCCCAGCTTGAAAGCACGGGCGAAAGCTGTGTAGTCATCGGTAAGACTTGCAAGGGCAGCGGAGTTAAGCTTGTATGAAACCCCGCATAGCCGTTTTTGCCAGCGGTGGCGGTACCGATTTTCAGTCGATAATAGACGCAAACGAAGAGCAGAACTTCTGTGAGATATCCTACCTTATCGCCTCAAAAGAGGGTATAGGTGCAATCGAAAGGGCTAAAAATCACGGAATCAAAACTGCCGTGTTTGCAAAAAAGGATTACCCCGACTTAGAGGACTTGTACGAAAAACTCACCTATCTGCTCAGAATGAACAGGGTGCAGTATATCGTTTTGGCAGGTTGGCTTAAAATTATACCCGAAAGCTTTATAAAGTCTTTTGAGGATAAAATTATTAATATTCATCCCTCGTTAATTCCTGCGTTTTGCGGTGCGGGAATGTACGGGCTGAACGTGCATAAAGCCGTACTTGAGTACGGTGCAAAGGTATCGGGCTGTACGGTTCACTTTGTCAATGAAGTACCCGACGGCGGTGCAGTCATTGCACAGACGGCGGTAGAAGTCAAAGACGGCGATACCCCGGAAGAACTTCAATCGAGAATTTTAAAAGAAGAACACAAGCTTTTGCCCTATTGCGTCAGAAAGCTCTGCGAAGGAAAAATAATAAAAGACGGTAGAAAAGTCACCATTTTGGACTGATTTAAAGGATAATTATGAAAGCCAATAAAGTATTGAGCATTATTTTCGCTATTGCGCTATTTGCAGCTTTTGTCGGTATGGTTACCTGTCTTTACAACGCTATTGACATGTTGACATATACGACTTTTATTCCTAACTACAATTCTAACGTTTCATCGCTTGAAGTGAACGAGATTTATTATGAGTTGCAAAAGCCTTTAGCGACCATACTTTTAGTTGCATCGATTATTTCGTTGGTAGGAGTAGTAGCGGCAGGTCTTGGTTTGTTTTTTAAAAAAACAGTGGTTAAGGCTATATCGTTGATAGTTTCAGTTCTAATTACTTTAGCTTTCATAGGCTTTATGATATGGGCATACAACGTATGGTTTTCATATTTAAAAGATTGTAAATTTTATTCATCTGATTGGTTTAATATTGTAGATGCCGGAATTCCATATTTCATTTCAAGCTATAAAAGGTACATCAGTATGTCTATAGGCTATTCCTATTATGATGGTCAGGTTGCACAGTATGCCCTATATTCTGCGGTTATGTCGGCATTATTGCAACAGCTTATATATTTTGCGGTTATTGCAGGTATAGCCACTTATTACTTCGTCAGCCCCATTATTGAGGCAAAACGAAATAAAAAAGCGCAGACGGCAGAAAGCACAGAAACAGTAAGTCCAGAAGCTGAAAACACACAAGTTGATAATAATCAAAATAATTAATTTATCGGATAAAAATTAAGGAGTAATAATCTATGGAAATGAAGAAGAGAGCTTTGGTATCCGTTTCGGATAAGGCGGGCGTAGTCGATTTTTGTAAGGAATTGGTCGCTTGCGGATTTGAAATTATCTCTACAGGCGGTACTGCAAAGGCTTTGACGGATGCAGGTTTAAAGGTTATCGGTATCTCCGATATTACGGGATTCCCCGAGTGTCTTGATGGAAGGGTTAAGACCCTTCACCCCAACGTACACGCAGGTCTTTTGGCTATGCGCTCCAATCCCGAGCATATGGCTCAGCTTGAAAAGCTCAATATCAACACCATAGATATCGTCTGCGTAAACCTTTATCCCTTCAAAGCAACGCTTGCAAAGGGTGCGGATTTTGCAGAATGTATCGAAAATATAGACATAGGCGGTCCTACCATGATCAGGGCTGCGGCTAAGAACTACCAGGACGTTGCGGTAATCGTCGATCCTAAGGACTATTCCAAAGTCATCGACGAATTAAAGAACGGCGGTGTAACCTTAGAAACCAAAAAATATTTACAGTACAAGGTGTTTGCACATACTGCTGTATATGACAGCCTTATCTCCAACTACCTTGCATCCCAGCTGGGCATTGAATATCCCGACAGCATCACCTTTGCATATGAAAAGGCACAGGATTTGCGCTACGGTGAAAACCCCCAGCAGACTGCAGTATTCTACAAGGAAGAATTTGAAAGAAAGGGTAGTTTAACTTCAGCTAAACAGCTTTGGGGTAAGGAGCTTTCCTACAACAATATCAACGACGCAAACGGTGCGTTGGAGCTGTTAAAGGAGTTCGGCACAACCCCTGCGGTAGTTGCCTGTAAACACGCAAACCCCTGCGGTGTAGGTACGGGTAAGGATATTTACGAAGCGTACATGAGGGCTTACACCTCCGACCCCGTATCCGTATTCGGCGGAATACTTGCAATCAACGGTGAGGTGGACGAAGCAACCGCAAACGAGATCAATAAGATTTTCATTGAAATCGTTATGGCACCTTCATATTCGCCCAAGGCACTTGAAATTCTTGAACAGAAGAAGAATATCCGTCTTTTGCAGATTGAGAATATCTCTGAAAGAAGAGAGGCAACCGCAAAGGATATGAAGAAGGTCTACGGTGGTCTCTTGGTTCAGGGCTATGACGAAACTCTGTTAAAAGGTGAAGATATGGGCTTGTTTACCACAAAGGCAGAAGTGGAAGAGATAACCACTCCTTCAGGCGGTAAGCGTAAATCCTACGGGGTAGGCGTTGTAACCGACCGTATGCCCACCGAAGAGGAAATTTCCGCAATGATGTTTGCATGGAAGGTGGTTAAACACACCAAGTCCAACGCAATCGTCATCG
>JBJFAG010000097.1:0-16646 GCA_051887795.1 Candidatus Coproplasma sp.
AGTCGTTGGCCGTAACCGTCAGGGGCGCCTTGGCTATAGTGTAATTGCAAATGCTGTTCGTCAACGTATAGTTGCCGTCTGAACAGTAGGCGGTTGCAATGTAGTTTTCACCTGCATCTTTCTGCCCGCCTGAAACTGTTGCAAGCTGTTTAGCACTGTCTTTGCCAACACCTAAAGCCGAAGCCGTGGGCGACTGCATTAAGCCGTTATAGGTTAAATAATAGTTGCTCCAGGTAACTTCAACGGGTAACGGTGTTATGGTTAGGCTTATTACTCCGCTATTGTCAACGATGTAATTCTTTGCCGAAGTGCCGCTTATCTCTACAGAGAAGGTATAATTCCCTGCGTCTATACAGCCAGCAAAAGGCGTATCGTAACCCGAAAGCGTATAGGTTACGCTGTCATCGCCGACCAGCTGAGATTTATCAATGGTGGCCGTAACCGTCTTTTCCGTACCGCTGTATACCCTGTCCCCCTCGGCGGGAATATCCCATCCGAACGCGATGGTCTTTTTATTGATAGTGAGCGCTAACGTACTGCTTGCAGAGGACGTAAGCGAGGTTACTTCACCCCCGTAGGTGGTAACCGTTAAGGTATATTGCCCGTCATATTCCCCCGATAACGAAGGCGTCGTGAGGGTAAGGTCCTTGGAGGTACCGACGTTTGTACCGTTATGTTCCCACTTGTACATGAGCGAAATGCCGTCCGCAGGGGATGCTGCGGTGGGTGAAAAGGTTACGTTTTCACCGTACGTTATGGCGTAATTCTGCTGCAATTCAACCGTAGGATTGTTTAACTTCCATTCGGGGTATATGTAAACCGTTGAATAATCAATCTGTTCAAATACGTCGGCAAGGTTTGAGAAGGTCTGGCCGCCCGTCGTGCCGTACCTGCCGTACTTCCATTCCAGCGTAAATCCCTCTCTTGGCGTAAAGTTTTTAAAGAAGCTATCCGCATTGCTCTTTGCTACATATCTGAAGTCAAGGGCGGTGCCGTTTAACTCGTCACAGCAAAATTCCGTTTGCTTTTCCTTTATGTCGTACTTTGCATCATTGCCTGATTGTACGTAAACCTGATATATCTCTTCAAACTGCACCTTTACGTTGGTGCTGTCGCTGAATACGTATCTGCTGTCTGATGATAAATTGTCAAGGATAAAACCGTTACAGTTTTCATAACTCCATTTAAGATCTGCAACCGAGGTCTTGTCGGCGTGATTGAGATACTCATGAGTTGAAGCGTAGTCTGAAAGCGATATACTTTGCCCCTTGGCCCCTATAACGAGGGGTATAACGTTGCCGTTGCATGCGGTGTATGCGGCTTCGTCATAGTCAAAGGCAATATATCCCTCTCCCTCTTGCAGGGCATAGGGTACCGTTGCGTTGGCCAGCTTCAGCGCATTTGTGCGGTTTTGTGAAGTCTTTGCACATTCAAACAGCTTGGCACGGAAGAGTGAGGCGTCGTCCGATTTAACCTGAATACTCTTTCCTTCAAACTCCCCCTCTGCAAGCGCCTGGGTGCCTATAAGTACAAAATTATCGTGAAGGACGTACTCCTTTACGGAAGCTTCGCATAAGACCTTGCAGTCGATTGCCCTGACGGGTTTACCGTTAAACGTGTCTGCAATCTCTACCCTTTGGCTGTTGCCCGATAAAACTCCGCTTACGGTATAGCAGTCGTTTACGGAATCGTAATCGTAGACTAAAGTACGCAGCCCGTAACCCTGGCCGAAGAAGCCGTTTGTGAAGAGAAAGACCGCATAAAATATACACGCTGCAGAAAGAAGCAGGGTTACTATCCCCGTTATCACTGCGCTTGTAAGCTTTTTGGAGGTGTATAGCGCCGTGACTATTGCACAGATGACAGACACGGCGTGAACGGCTGCCCATAGAATGAGCGCAACGTTGGTCGCTACGGTGCCTTCTGTATTAAGCAAAATCATTGTGCCGCTTATGCAAAAAACGCAGGTGAAAAGTACGTACAAAAGCCAGACCGCCAAAGAATACTTAAAGCGGTAATTTGTCGCAGTCGCACCCACGACTAAATACACGGCGTCAAGCAATAGCAGCACTGCGGGGAATACGATAAACTTAAAACTGTAACCGCCTACGATAAGCAACACCGAAATCAATGCGTCTATCACTACCGCAACGGCAATGCCCGTTATCAGCAAAAACTTTGAATTGCGTATATTTTGTGAGGTATAAGTCGTTTGTGATATGTTACTCATAATACCTGTCCTCTGTTTCAACCCTTGCCAATCTTTTTGGGTGAATTGATATAACCGCCTGCGTTTAATTCGAATTTACTCAATACGTATCTGTCCGTACCGAGGGCGAACAATACTATGGTATCGTCCTCTAAACAGTACTTTTCGTGGAAGAGGTGCTTAAGCCTCAGTGTATGCGACAGTACGTTTCTGTACTTGCCGTACGTCTTTTTGGCGATAATTTTCTTCTCTTCCGAGAGATCGGATAAATCAGCGCACAGGGGGCAGAGCCCGTTAGGCAGTACGCTTTTTGTAAATGTACGGCCGCAACAGTTGCACTCTGCCGCTTCTTCTTTTTTTACCATTGCCATTCTGTCAACGGCAAATTTAAGCGTAGAGGTAAAATAATGCTCTGCCTTGCCGTGGGAATAGTCGGTATATACCTCCTCGGGATAGGGACAGTTTGCACACTTTACACTCTTTCCGTCCGTAATCGTCTGGTTTGAACATACGTAAGCCGTACAGCTGTTATTCGTCCTTGCAACACGTTGACAGAAAACCTTATTGAGATGGTCTGCAATTCGGCTGTAGCGCTTTAGCTCTTCAACCGCCTGCTCGTCTAAACCGAGGTCGGCCCTTTCGGGGTCTAATACAATCGAACGGTTTATCTTGTTACCGTTCTCGTCTACAAAGGAGTAGTCTATCGTGTTGGAATAGATAAGCTCCTCCCCGCCGTTACAGTTGAGACAGCGGAGCGACAGACTTCCGCCAAAACCCATGACGGCACGAAGTACGGGTTTGCCGCTTAGATATACGTCGTAGTATGCGTTATTCCACTTGACGTGTGAAATACTCATAACCTTAATAGCCGTACACGTGATGGCAGAATTGTTATGTACTGCACTCGATATAAGCCTTTTAAACGTCTTTAAATCGTAGTTGTCCTCGACAACGTTGGTTTCAGGATTAACCGTCTGTCTGTTACTGAAACACAGGCAGTCTTTAAACTTTAAATTGTATACGCCCTTTACAAGGTTATCCAAGGCGGTCAGCGTATCGTCGGGAACGCTTGCAGCTATCGTGTCGACCGCTTCGTCGTTGGGGGGCGCATTCTCCAACATGGCGTTAACTACCGCCGCTTCCCTTGAGCTTATAGGGCGGATGTTATTCCTGCCTGTACGGCGGAAATATATCTTGCACATAACCGTATAACAAGCCTGACCTGCACCGCATAAATCCAGCTTTACAAATGCACCGTATATATCCTGCGTGCCTGCGTCGCCCATGCCCTTCTTTATCGTGGCGCTGCGGAGGTCGAACAGCCTTTCGACTACGTTTTTAATGCCGCTCTCAAAGCTCTTTGACGATGCAGAGTTGTCCCCGCAGCGCTTGTATTCGATTATCGAATACTGCTTGTGGAATTGCGTGGCTATCTTCTCTATCAGGGCTTTCCACTGCGACGAACCGTCGTCAAAAGATTTGCCCTCCCTTATCGCCTTAAACCATGAAGCTCCGTCTTTGCCCATGGATATCGCCTGAGAACTCTCCACACTCCTTACGTTGCCGCAGAAGTACTCATGGGTAGGCGTCACGATTATCGGCCTGCCAAGCTGGTCGCTTGCAGCCTCTGCCGCAACTTCCTTTATACGCCCCGTCTGCAACAGCTTGTAGGCGCTGGCGAACGTTTCGGCATATTCTCTTCCTATTATAATTCTTTTTTTCTCAACTGCCATAGTACGTACCTTTAATCGTTTCCGTCACTTTGATCCATTGCGAGAATACGCTGAATTTCTGCAATCTTATTAGATTCCTTTTCAAGTGTTGCACAGAATGAGTCATCACCCTTGTGCGAATAATTCCACAGCCCGTTTATGAACGCGTCGAACGTCCTTGCAATACGGGGGAGTATTCTGCCCTTTTTGCCTATCGCCTTGCACCTGGGGCAGTCTGCCTCCCAATGCTCGTCAAACTTTAGAACGTGGGGTTGACAATGGCTTACCTGGCCGTAACCTACCCTGTTTGTACAGTTAATACAGGATGAAATAGCCCTTTCATATTGCCCCACCCTGCACTTTTCGGGACAGACGTTTTTAAGCTTACAGCTTCCGCATGCAAGCATTAACTCTCCGTCGCCCACGTTGGCGTTCTTCCTGTACAGAGCAAGTGCGGGACAGGAAGCAAGCTCGCCTTGGGTAAACTTCGAACAGTGACTCATTACGCATATCTTTCTGCAATAAATATCCCTGTCGTGCTTATCGCCCTTTGTACACATGCTGACTGAATCGTCGTATATGCACCTGTACCCCTCGGTCTCCCTTGAGCGGGAGAAAGTCGTTCTGCACATCGAACACTGGAAGTCGTGTACGTTCATTTCTCGCATGAGCGTACGGCCCCCTTCCAGACGGCATGCGTCGGTATTACTACACCATACGCCGCCCTCTTGCTCCTTATAGGTTGCGTAGTCCTCCTGCGTCATTAGCTTGACGGCGCCGCAATGTCTGCAACGCAGGGTTACCATATGCTCGTTATTGCTGCCCGAAATGATTGTTGCGTCACCGCTGTTGCTGGTCATAAGCCCTATTCGGGTGAAATATGCCAACACGTAGCCCTCCAACGCATTCATATCTGCAAGCGAATAGATTGTTACGTCGTTGGCCTGCTTAATACGGAACACACGCCCTATTCTCTGGTCCATAGAAAGGGGGTCGCTGGTCACCTGGAAGTTGATAATTACGTTGCACGACTGAAGGTTTGCACCCTCGGTCAGGTTGGCGTCGTTAACTATCAGAATGGCGTCCTCTTTTTCCTCAAAGCGCTGTTCGAGCGAACCGTCGGAAACAGACAGGTCGTAACCGTATAAAATTCTGCTGCTGAACTCCTTCAGTTTGCCGAGCTCTAAGGCAAATTTATCTGCAAGGCATACCCTTTCATCCTTGCTTAAATAACTGTAGTTGTAGTTTTCTTTAAGATATTTATCGCGCTTTAGCGAATAGTCGAAAAATACCAGCACCCTCTGGCCGCTGTGCTTACGCAAAATCTCCAGCGTTTTTAAAAACTTTCTTTTAAAACTGCTCTCCGCTGCATTGACGGGAATGAGCCTGTCTGTCACGTCATAGCTATCGCCGAAATTGGTCAATGCGAAGAACTGATTATGGTAATACGTCTGGCTGTATTTTGAATAACCGCACCTTTCAGGACAGCCGCCTAACGCTTTGATTAACGCAGTGTTGAAGTTACACTCCGTCTGATACCTTTCCGAATTGAAGCGCTTTGACTTAACCAGCTCTGCTACGGACAAAGTCGTTCCGTCTTTGAGCATTACCGCCCTGCTCCCCTCGGGATTTGCGCAGTCGTACTGCATTTTAACGTCGCCAACCGATAATATAACCTTGTCTCTCAACTCTTCTACGGGGTAGAAGTACAGGTTGATTACAGTCTTTTTCTTGGGGCGGAAGGTCTTGGGTTGACGAATCATAATCTGGCGTAATACGCCTTCGTGATAGGCATTGGCTACTGCGGCGTTGACGGCTTCCCTTACCTCTTCGCTGCACACCTCGTTTAAAAAGCCCTGTACGTAGGTAAACCTTTCACCCGCGGGGAGATTGTTATACTCCTCCGTCAGCCCCTCTTTATCGCATAGCTTTGCATTCTTTTTGCGTACGTATGCGGAAAATTCACTATAGTACTTCGAAAGCACTTCCTTGCTCTTTACACGGTTGATAAACTCCATTACCGTCGTCGCACCGTGGCAGGTATGCTCTTTATACTTCATCTTTCTCTGACGGTACTTTTCCGACTTGGCCTCTTCCGATACGTTTTTGCCGAAGTCATCGGGTATGCCGCCCTTTTCGTTGATGAAGTACCAGAGGTTAAACATATGCTCTAAGTTGCCGTCGTGCGGGGTTGCAGAAAGTAACAGGCAGTATTCCTTGCCCGCCTTCTTCTTGCACTGCATCATATGCGATAACAGCTTGAGTGCGTTTGCATCCCTGCCGCTCTGGTCGCATAGGTGATGAGCTTCGTCCACGACTATAACGTCGAAGAGCTTGTTTTCAACCTCATTTTCACTCCATTCGATAAAGTCGTTCCAGCGGACTAACAGGGGACGGTTGGGACTATACCACTCGCCAACCTGGTTAAACCTTAACCCCTCTGCCCTGTCCGAAAGCTTCTTAACCTCGCATAGCGATCCGATGCCTAAGCCGAAAAACTTTTCCAGCGTCTCCTTCCAGGTGTGGTATACCTGGTCGGGGGCGATAATCAGCATGGATTTAACAACGCCCCTTACGGCCAGCTCGCTGAGTACTATGCAGGCTTCAAAGGTCTTACCGCTGCCCACTACGTCGGCAAGCATGCCAAAACCCCTTAACCTCTTTAACATATCGGTTGCGGCACGGAGCTGGTGAGGCTGGATTACCGAACCGTTGACGTGTACGTCTTGCATATATTCGATACCGTAAGTATCGCTGCTGTCCCTTTTTGCATATTTGCTTGCATCTATCTTAAGACAGGCAAAATCATCGTACCTGTCAAGCGTCTCTACAAGCGAACACATCTGGGAAACATTTTTATCGTAACCGACGACGACGGCTGAAAGTTCGCCGTGGTTTTTCTGAGGATTGAACGCAGACTGAGTGACGACTATATCACTGCCCTGCAATAAATCCTGATTGTTATCTCTATCGTTCATAACTCTATCTCCCGTCAGCTCTTTTCAACGTTAAATCCGTTGACGTCCTCAAACCTCACGCTTACTCTGGCTGTATCGACTTTGCCCGTTGTGCCATCCTTATAAACCGCCTCCGACGTGGTTGAAAAACCCGTATTAATTATAAACGGTTCGGCTTTGGTATTGCCGGGGTGCATTTTTATGCCCTCCCGCATTTTCAGTCCTGGGGATAAACTCTTTATCACCTTACCAAGGTAAGTACACTTTATCAATGCCCCTCGGCCCGAGATCTCCGTAAGCTGGAATTTTCTCTTTACGGCCTCCCTCTCCTTTGTATCAGGTTTGCCGATTATAAGGTATGGCTCTCCGTTATTTATGCAGTACTCAACCTCTCCTTCGCCCTTTTTCGATTTAATCGAACTCTTACTTAACCGAACGGAGAAGAACTCCTCGTGAATAGTGCCGTTTAACCGCAGATCGCCGGTTGAAAATTCAACCGCTTTGTTGTCGTCGTAGGCGGTACCCCTGTCTGCAAATATCTCTAAAAGACGTTTGCCGTCCCTCTCGATAAAGGTGCCGTAGCTGTAGGTTAAACCTGCACTGACGTCGCTATTGTTAAGTGCTACGATTGCAGCGCCTACGCTTGGAGCATAGACCGAATCTTCATACGATTGGATTGTAAAGCTGTCTCCGTCGTTTTTATAGTCGTCGAAGGTATACAGCCTGAATTTGTTCTTTCGGTTCCTGAACTCCTTCTCTATCTGCACTTTGAGGAAGTCGACAAGGCCGTACGTCTCGGTAAGGCCACCAGATAAAAATATCTTTGAAACGTCCTCGTTGACCGCTCTTTTACATTCCTTAACTATGTATTTCAGCACCTTTTCCGCAACCTTATCCTTGGACAGAGTGCCAACACAGCTCTGCAAATCCTTAGTCGTCAAGGTGCGCTGTATGTATAAATCACGGTGAATTGAGACGGGTACCCCGTCCTTGAACAGCCCGTTTAATCCGGGAATACTGAGCATCATCTTGGCCTTTTTAATCTCTTTGAGGAAGAGGTATTGCTTGGTCTGCAACCCCTCCTCGTGAATATGCCCGACGCTGCCTGCGGACGGAGAGCCTACCGTCTCCCTGTCCTTAATCTTATCTTCGATAAAGCCCGCTATGTTGAAGTCGACGTCGTTACCGCCCACCTTTACGGGTTTGGAGTGGTCTGCGGCGGCCTCTACAACCACCTTTTTAGCTCCGTTTAAAAAGCACTTTACTACCGAAATGGTCTCTTCACCCATGTCAAAAAGCAGTATACCCTCGTCGCCGTCTACTACCCCTCTCGACGCCGCAAACATACTCAATGCACGGGCGCAGTCCATTGACTTGGCGGGCTTTGTTCCGAACGCCTTGAATATCAGGCGGCCCAGCTCCTCTTCGTACATCTTGCCTGCATACATGGGGAACACGACGGAATATTTAACCTTGTCAAACCGTAAATTTCTGCAGGTCATTAACTCCTTTGCGCACCTGGTTACTATGCCCTTAACGTATACGAAAAACATCTCGCATACCTTTTGGGGAGTGCAGCCCGCAACAGTAAACGTCCTGCCCGAATCTATCATCGATTTGAAGTCGTCAAGCGTTCGGTTTGTGGTGGGGAAATAGAACTTGGGGAACTGAAAACTGTTGAAGTAATAGTCCTGATTGGGATAGTCCTCATGCCCCCATTTGCACCCCTCCCTGGGGTACAGAAGCGAGAGCAGGGATTTGACTTTTACGATGTTTAAAAAGGACTTTTCCTCCCCCATCTCAACCTGATTGCCGAACAGCCAGCCGCTTGCCCCGTTATAGTAGGCCACGGCGGGTATGCCAACCTGTGTGACGCCCGTGTTCTCTTCAAATTTTCCGTATCTGATTTTGCCGCCTTCATTGAAGGAATAGGATAGCTTGAGCGTATCACAACCCAGGTCTATACCTACGCATAACGTATTCGCCATGTTTTATCCTCCTTTAGTAACAAAAATACAGACGGAAAAGCAAAAAAACGCATACTTCCCCTATTTTGCATATTCACTATAAGTATACCATATTTAATTGAACTATGCAAGATTAGAATGTGTAAAAATTACAAATTTTTCTATATTTATATATAAACCGACAACCCGCCGATATTATCCGACGCGCGTAGCGCTATTGACAAACGGTTATGAACGGGGTATATTATTATTTGAACAAATAAGGTGAAATTATGGCAGACGAAAAACATACTTTGAGATTGGAAGGACAACATAATATGCAGCCTCAATCGGACGGGTTATTTGCCTCGGGGAATGAGGAGTATAACGTAGTTATAGTCCCTGATGATGAGCTTGCGGAAATATCCGGGCGGCTGCTTGAACAAGCGGGACTGGGTTTATTCCCACATTAAAACTGATAAACCGTGACTTACATATCGTAAAACCGGGCCGCACTTTTTTAAGTGCGGCCCGGTTTTTT
The DNA here is from genome assembly GCA_051887795.1 of Candidatus Coproplasma sp. Taxonomy (GTDB): domain Bacteria; phylum Bacillota; class Clostridia; order Christensenellales; family Borkfalkiaceae; genus Coproplasma. Next base: position 9,366 of record JBJFAG010000097.1, read on the forward strand.
CCGTAATCCGTCATTACCCTTTTTACCCGTTCAGGTGTTCGCATATTACCTGCATAAACGCCTGGCCGTTGTTTTCAAACCACTTTTCGCCAATGCCCTTTATTTTCAAAAATTGCTCCTTTTTTGTGGGCTTCAGGGTGGCCAGCTGAATAAGCACCTTATCCTGTGCCACACAGTAATAGGGTATATACCTTTCATCTGCTATCTTCATCCGCAGTGCGCGAAGCTTTTTAAAAAGCTCCATGTCCGTCAACACGTTGCCGTCGCTGTCGGCAAGGGCGTGCCAGCCGTCAACTAAGACGGTTAAGCACTCTTCAACCTCAACTATAGGCTCCTCTGCTATGCTGTAGGGGGATAATATTTTTTGCAGGACGGAGAGGTCTGCGTTCTCCAACTCCTCGGCGTCCTTATCCCTGTTAACCCTGACTGTCGGATAAGGCCCATTCGTCTTGTAGAGATAATTCTCTTCGATAAGCCATTCAGTTATTTCCTGTATACTCTTTGGATTTATCGCCCCGAGAACGCCGTAACTTTCAAGCTCGTCAAACCTGCAGTTTATCAGCTTTTGTTTTTTACTGCCGTGCAGGACGTCAACGATCATTGTTACACCAAAACATTTAACTTTGCTGATCTGCGCACACGTATCTATGACAAGCCGTGCTATGCCTTCGGCGGTTAAATCCACGGGTTCCGCTTGTCCCTCTTCGTCCTCTTCGTCCTCTTCGTCCTCTTCTTCGGAATTTTCCTGTAATTCCTCGTCCGTAACCTCGTCTGTAACCTCGGCCTCCTCGTCTGTAACCTCGGCCTCCTCTTTATCGTCGGAGGCGTCTGGCAGGCTATATACAGGCAGGTTTTCCATGGCGGCGTCCTCTTCGCTGACGACCTCGTCCGACCCTTCGAAAATATCCATTTCGATAATCCCGTTATCGTCTGCCGTACTGTCAAATTCCTGCGGGGAGATGGTCTTATTACACCCCTTTCCGTCGCGAGTATAGTTGGTGCAGCCTAAGAAGGGGTGGTCGTCCTTAGTCTTGACGATGAGATATCCGTCAACGCACTCCGTACATTTCTGGATATACATTCTGCCGCCTGCAAGGTTGTTCGATACAAAGCCGCACACTTCGGGTTCGTTGGTGCATACCCAGAGGTTCATGGCGCAATCCTTGCGGTGTCTGCGTTGCAGGGGATAGCCGCATACGGGGCAGACCTTGTTTGTAATCAGGCCGTGCGGTTCGGGGTTAAACTCACCCTTAAGTACTACGTTTTTATACTCCCGCTTAAGCTCCAGAACGAACTCCGACGGGTGTTTTTCGGGGGCGATTATGTACACCCTGTTCTTGGTCCTTGTCAATGCAACGTAGAATAACCTTCTCTCCTCTGCATACTCGAACTCGTCCGAATTTTTTATAACCAGCTTCATAACGGGGTCCTCGTCAATCTTGGAGGGGAAGCCGTACACCGCGTCCTTTGCATTAATAATTATTACGTTGTCATAGCCCAGGCCCTTGGAGCTGTGTGCCGTTAAAAAGGTTATATCTGCATGCGGATACTTCTTGCAACAGACCTTTCTGGCCGTCGCATTATATTCAAAAGCGTCCGTTCGGGATAGCATTTCGCCGTCGTAGTTGTATCTGCCTATAAGCAAAATGCCGGTATTTTGTCCATGCCTCGATACTATTTCGCCGATAGCATACTCCAGCGCCTTTGCCATTTTATTAATCGGTCCGCCCTCGCTCGCCCTTTCGTTCCACTTTTTAGGCGTATCGTCGTAGCTTACGATAACTACGGGGTCCTGTATATGCTTGGGGGATTGTAAAGTCTTTTTAATCTGGGAGTCGTTCTTCTGTATAAATCCGCCGGCTATGTCGATAAGCTCCTTGGCGTTCCTGTAGGTGCTTGTAATTTTAAGCTCTTCACCATACCCCATAATCTGGCAGAACTTGGTGAACAGCGTGACGTCCGAACCGCTGAATGCAAATATCGACTGCCAGTCGTCGCCCACTGCAATGATCTTGGCGTCTGTTACGATTGACAGCTCCTTTGCCATGTCGAAACGTTGGCGGGAGATATCCTGATACTCGTCGATTATTATGTACTTGAAATGCAGTTTTTCCTTTAGCGCCGCTACCTCCTTCAAGGCCCTTGCAGCGTCGTTTATCATATCCTGGAAATCGACTGCGTTATTCTTCGAAAGCGCCCTTTGATACTCTAAATAGCACTCCCTGCATATCTCTAAAAAGAGTTTTGTTCTCTCGCTTTTTACAATTCGGCCAAACTCGTAGAACTTGTCCTCGGTGTACCCGTTCGTCTTGAAATTTTTGATGAAGTCACATATGAGAAATACCATTCTCATTATGTATTTATTCTCCTGAATACGGGTTAATTTTTCAAGTATCTCTTCGGATGAACGGGGATTTGCCTCTATTCCGCACGCCTTAAGCATCTCTGCCAGATGCTCCGTCAGACTTCTGCCGTCGTTATATTGGGAGTAGGTGTAAATAAGCTTAGTTCCGTGCTTTTTGTGGATATAGATTTTATCCCTGATCGCCTTTTTGTACCTTTCAAGCTCCTCTTCGGTGTACCTCCGGTTTTCGCCGTTCTCGGTTATGCCGAAATGCTCCAGATAAATCTCTTTGCCGTTCTGCCTTATGACAAAGTCAGGCGAATAACGCTTTTTTGCCATAAAGATATAGTACGGGTACGAAGGTTCGTATTCGTAGTCAATGCCGTTTAAATATAAGTAGTTTGCAATCTCTACTTCCTGATAGGATTTGACTACCTCGTTATTTAAGGTAACCTTTCGCTTCGTACTCCTGTCTACGTAGGTATAATTGTACTCGTTTAAATTGCTTTTTAGGGTTGAGTAGTCCGCCTTGACTATACTGTTTAAATATTCCCTTTTATCGGTACCCTCGTACTCGGTGTTGAAATAACTGCCGAAAAACAATACGAGGTTATCCGCCGTCTTTTTATCCTTGAGCTTTACGAGCAGATAATCTCTTATTGTATTAAATAAAAAACCGTCCTCTACTATGTTCAGCTTTTCGTCGCTCTTCTTCCTTAAAATCGCGTTGCCCGCCGAATGAAAGGTGGTGATAGGACAGGGTATGTTCAACGCCTTGTTTATTCTGTCCCTCAGCTCCCCTACCGCCTTATTGGTAAACGATACTATAAGTATCTCTTCGGGCTTAATCCCCTTTTTATCGACCAGATACTTTACCTTTGCAGCAACCGTGGTAGTCTTGCCCGCACCTGCACCCGCTATGACTAAGCAGTAGTCCTCGTCGGTTAACACCACCTTCCTCTGGTCGTCGTCGAGAATTACGTCTTTATCGACGTTGAAGAGTATGCTGTCCAAATACTCCTTTTCCCTAACCATTGCTCTGTCGACATACTCTTTGTTGTGGCGGGAGATTATAGCTTTTATATTGCCGTAATCGGACAAAAACTTTGTGATAAGCTCAATTTCGATTTTGTTCTTTTTGCAATAGATTGAAAGCAGGTCGGAGGAGTTTATCGTTACAAAGGTTTGATTCGTACCCTTGAATTGCTCAACCAAAAAGCTATAGTCCTTTACCGAAATATAGCCGTCAATCGCCAACAGTTCGTTGAGCTTTTTATTAAATTCTTCCACCTCTGTTATTTCAGCAGGCTTTGCAGTCTTTTTAAAAATTGACCAACCCATTATCTTTTCCCCAAAGAATAAGGCGTAGTTTTCCTACGCCCTGTTCACACGCTTATTTTCAACAGTTCTTACGTTGCTCTTTTTCCTTTCTTCTGTTAACAATGTTCTTCTTGATTATATCCCTGATGGTTATGCCGAGACCTACGATAATGTAGATGTAGTATACTGCAAGCCTCCATACGAGAACCGACCAGGCAAGGGTATTGCCCGCAAAAGACGAGAAAGCCAGCGCCGCCATGCCCTCCATTACGCCCGAATTGCCGGGAGTGGGTATGAACGATACGCCGAAGGTGGCAAATGCGTTGAGCGACATTATGGTTATCAGCTGTCCTTCTACTCCGCAATTGAACGCCTTCATTACAAAATACGGTACGGAGAAGGTTAAAAACGCCTCCGCATAGCTTACTAAAATGAGCATGACAAGGTTGAAAGGCGAGGTCGCCATAACCTTGAAGGAATGCTTGAAATCGTAGACTACCTTGGTTGCCTTCTTTAACGCCCTTTCCTCGTCCTTGACGATTTTAATCTTTTTGCCAAGCCTGACTACACCGCCCGTTAGCTTATTCATTATCTTGGGGAAGATAAGGAACGACGCAATGAAAATAGGTAAAAGCAGGTTAATCGCCACGCCTATCCAACCTGTAACCATAAGCAGAGTCTTGCCCGTGGTACCGTCCAGAACGTGCTTTGCAGTACCCGCTATCATAAGCCCGGCGCCCAGCGACGCCCAGGTGAATATGCTGGAGAAATAGCGGATAAGCACGATTGCAGTAGAGTTTCCTCCGCTTATGCCCTTGGAGTTGAGATAGTAAATCTGCATGGGCTGGCCACCCGTTGAAAAGGGCGTAACCGCATCGTAATACTTGCCTAAAAAGCTCGTCTTGATGGAAGAAGAAAACCTGTAACTGCCCGTAACCGTCTTATCTATTATGCAGAATTTAGTGCAGTCGAGGAACATAATCGCCAGAATTACGGCAACAAAAAGCACCGCAAACCAGGGGCTTACGTTTGAAAATACTTCGCCGAAGGTTGCGCCTTCGCCCGGCTTGATCTCGTTTACAATTCCGAACAGAGAGTAAATGCCCAAACCGATAAGAATGACAAAGACTACGTTCAGGATTATCTTGGAAAGCTTGCTCTTGGGCTTTGCCGCCTGGACGGGTTGCGTTTGTGCAGCGTCTGCCGCAACGGGAGCCGTCACGTTTTCAGCATTCTGTTCTGCCGCAACGGGTGCCGTCACGTTTTCAGCCGTCTGCTCCGCCGCAACGGGTGCCGCTGCGTTTTCAGCCGTCTGCTCCGCCGCAACGGGTGCCGCTGCGTTTTCAGCCGTCTGCTCCGCCTCGGTTATAACCGCTTCGGCTTCAGGCTGAACTTCTGCGCTATTATTCTGCCCTTCATCACAAGGTGTGTTATCAAGTTTTAACTCTTCATCTTCCGACAATACTTCACCTCACGCAAAGGCTTTTGCCTCTGCTTTTAATTATCTTATTTATCCGCCTCTACCTTTAAACCCCAGCAACGGAAGGATTTGGAATATATCTTTTCAAAATTTTTCCAAAGATTCTGGACGTGCCTGTTCTCCTCTAATTCAGGTCCCGCCTCCAGATACTTGACGTCATGCTTAATTAATCCTTCTACGCAGTGGGTTAATATTATCGAAGGTATACCCTTGTTGGCGTGCGACTTTGCCATTGCAATATGTAACAGGTCGACAACCTCGGGGTGGTTCATCGTCTTTAAAAGGGGGATAATGCCGCGGGGGATTATATGCCCCCTGCCCTTTTGCATAACCTCTTTCATAGAGGGTATCATATAGCCGTATGCAACAACCCTGTCGTTATGGGTTACTACGGTTGCAAAGTCGGGAACGAGTATGGATAGCATGGTTTTCATCAGTCTGCGCTTCTGCTTTTCGTTTATAGGGCTGGTGCCGTATAAATCGGAAAACGCATCGTCCATCACGTCCAGAGCCTGCATGACGTACTCTTCAAGCTTTGCTTTATCGTGCTTTACAAGGTACTCCACGTCCAATATCTCATAGCCGTATTTCTTCATTACGCTATCGGATATTCTCTTGATTCTGGGGTCAAGCTCCTTGGGGGAGACGATGCGGTAGGCGTTCCAGTCCACCACCTTGTATGCCCCCAATCTCTGCATATGCTCTACGTAATAGGGGTAGTTGTAAATCTCTATGTAAGTGCTGTCCTTATCAAAGCCGTCAATAAGCATTCCCTCTTCGTTTAAATCGGAAAAGCTCATAGGGCCGATTATCTCTTCCATTCCCAGCTCTTTTGCCCAGTCGAACAGCTTTGCAAACAGGGCCTTCGTAACCTCGAAATCGTCGATGACGTCAAAGCGGGTGAAGCGGAGTTGTTTATAGCCAAACTTCTCGTTAACCCCTTTGTGCCATATACCCGCTATTCTGCCTGCAATCTTGCCGTCTTTGTAGGCTAAAAACATCTTGCACTCTGCAAAACGGAAGGCGTCGTTTACCTCGGGGTCGAACTCCGCAAACTCGTCTGCATATAAATTGGGACAGGCGTGAGAATTGCCCTTATATAAGTCGAAAATAAACTTAAAAAACTTCTTTTTATCCCTTTTGGAAGATATTTCCTTAACTTCTATCATTTGTCTTTCTTCTTTCTCTCTAAAATCTTATTCAGCAGCTACTTGACCTGCAGGCCCCAGCAACGGTGCTTTTTTGCAATCTCCCGCTCATAGTTCTTCCAGAGGTTCTGCACGTTGTTGTTCTCTTCAAGCTCGGGCCCTGTTTCAAGGTATTTTACACCCAGCTTCTTTAATCCGTGAAGGCACTCGCTCATAATTATGGCAACCGTACCCTTGTTGGCATGGTCCTTTGCTACGCCTATACTCATCATCTCGGCAATTTCAACGTGCTTCATTGCCTTGATATACGGTATTATGCCGAAGGGGAATATATGCCCCTTGCCCTTTTGCATAACTTCCTTTATGCAGGGCATCATAAATCCGTATGCCACTACCTTGTCGTCCTTTAATACTACGCAGGCAAGTTCGGGAACGAGAATGGTCAATATGGTATCCATCTCCCTCTTCTTCTGCTTATCGTTAATTGGACTTGTGCCGTACAGGTGTTCAAACGCCTCATCCAGAACTCCCAGAGCCTGCATGATGTATTCCTTAAGCTTTTCCTTGTCGTGTTTTACAAGGTAGGCGACGTCCACCGTTTCATAACCGCCCCTCTTCCTGACTGCCGCAGCAAGCCTGTCTAACCTCTCGTCCGTAGTATCGGGTACCTTGATGCGGTAGCAATTCCAGTCAACTACTTTATATGCACCCAACTTTTCCATATGCTCCACGTAGTAGGGGTTATTGTAAATCTCTATGTAGGTGCTGTCCCTGTCAAAACCGTCTATGAGCATGCCCTCTTCGTTTAAATCGGAAAAGCTCATGGGGCCGATTATCTCTTCCATTCCCAGCTCTTTTGCCCATTCGTTGACCTTTGCAAACAGAGCCTTTGTAACCTCGAAATCGTCGATGACGTCAAAGCGGGTGAAGCGCATCTGCTTTTTACCCGTCTTTTCGTTTACGCCCCTATGCCAGATAGCGGCAATTCT
>JBJFAG010000098.1:0-10063 GCA_051887795.1 Candidatus Coproplasma sp.
TAAATTTAAAAATAAGTAGCCTCGAATATGTGCAACCAACTTTGTGCTGCGGGGCGAGGAGGTTAAATGAAAAAAGCACTTATCACGGGAATAGCGGCAGCAATACTTTGCACGGCTATTCCATGCGGCGCAGGGGCTTTGATCCGCACAGAGAAGAAAGAAGCGGAAGAGATAGCCTTAACCGCAGTAACCACCGCCGTTCTTCGCCAGGGAGATAAGGGCGGTGAAGTAGAGGAAGTACAACGAAGGTTAAAACAGTGGGGTTATTACGACGGTGCGGTAGACGGTATTTTTGGAGAAGGTACCGCCCAGGCCGTTAAAAAATTCCAGAGCAAGAACGGGTTGACGGCAGACGGTATAGTGGGTAAAGCTACCTACGCCGCTCTGGGCATGAATGCCAGCGTCAACGTCTTACAGGGCAGCGCAAACAACTCAAGCTACACCAGCTCGGATCTGTATCTGTTAGCTAAATGTATCTACGCTGAGGCGAGGGGTGAAAGCTATACAGGCCAGGTAGCGGTTGGCGCAGTAATTTTAAACAGGGTGCGCTCCTCTTCCTTCCCCAACACCATTTCGGGCGTAATATATCAGAAGGGTGCCTTCACCGCGGTTGACGACGGGCAGATTAATTTGGAGCCCGACCAGACGGCAATGAATGCGGCGGCTGACGCTTTGAACGGTTGGGACCCGACCTACGGTTGTCTGTATTATTACAACCCGGCGGTTGCAACCAGCAGCTGGATTTTCGGCAGGCAGACGGTTACCACGATAGGTAAGCACGTCTTTGCAATTTAAGGCGAGGAGGGAAATTTATGGCAGAAAAGAAGAACGTTTCAAGCGGAGCAGAGAAGAGCGAAAAGCTTGCTAAAACAAAGTCGGTTAAAGCTACCGAGCAGAAGGAACTTGAAAACCTTGCCTTAAACAAGGAAGGAGTAACCAAAAACAGCACCGCCTCTAAACCTAAAAAGACCGCTGCAAAAAAGGGAAGCGAAAGTAAATCCAACGCAAAAAGTCAATCGACCCGCTCCTCTTCAAAGCGTGCGGACAAGTCCGAAAAGAAAAAGCAGAGGCTAAAGGCAAGGCAGGAGAGAAAGACTCAGAGGGCTAAGATTGCCGCCGAGAGAAAACAAAAGCGGTTAGAGCGCAAGCTCGCCCATAAGGAAAAGGTGCAGGAGCATAGGGCAGAGGTAAAAAGGCGCAGGGATAAGATTAAGGCAGAAAGACAGAAGAGAAAGGAACTTTTAAAGAGTGAGAGTAAGGAAAAAAGGGCTAAGCGCATTGCTGAAGAGAAAAAACAAAAACGCCTTGAGGCAAAGCAAAAGAGAGAGCAGCGCATAGAGCAGAAGCGCATAAAGAGAGAACAGCGCCGGAAGGCAAGGGAGCAAAAGCGCAGCCAGAAGAACAAGCAGCGCTCCCAAAAGAGAGAACAGCGCACTCCGGGCTTCGGCGGCTGGCTTGCGGCAGTCATCTCCTTAGGCGTAACCACCCTCGCCCTCTCCACAATAGTGACGTTCGGCTGGATGACTATGGGAGATATGCAGTCAGGCATAGCGGGCAGCTACACCCAGTCGCTCTACGAGCTCAACGCAATCGTCGACGATTTAGACGCCAATTTAGCCAGGGCAAGGGCCTCTTCCTCTACCTCTGACAGGGTAAGAGTGTTGACCGACATAGCCGTCGAAAGCCAGAATGCAGAGTTGATTTTAGAGAGATTCCCCCTCGAAATGCAGACGACCGAGAGGTTAACGGGCTTTATCAACGATATGGGCAGGGATACCAAGGGCATGCTCTATACGATAGCGAGCGGCGGTGAGCTTAGCGGCGAGCAGATCAAGGCTTTGGACTATTTTTACACTACCAACGCCAAGGTAAAGACGCAGCTGAATAAGCTGATTGAAACTACAAGCAAGGACGATATGCTGACCGCCATGCGCGGCGGCGACTGCGAACTTATTAAGGGCTTTACCCGTATACAGAATAACGTGTTCGAGGAAGCGCCTGCAAGACACGGCAAACCCCACTCCCCCGCCTATCTCGAGGGGCTGGAGGAAATAACCCCCTCCCAGGCGGAGAGCATTGCTAAAAATCTCTTCTCAGATTACAAGGTTACGGACGCTAAATGCGTCGGAGAGGCGTTGGGAATTATCCCTATGTACAACGTCAATTTAACCGTACCCGACGGTGAAATGCTTGTGCAGATAAGCAAGGCAGGCGGTAAGGTAGTTGGCTTCGACAGCTTCAAGGAGTGTAACGATACTAACTTCTCCGTAGATAATTGTTTAGCTATCGCCGAGGACTTTTTACAAAAAATGGGCTTTAGCGGCATAAAGGCAGTCTGGGCGAGCGAGAACGGCACTACCTGCAACCTGCACTTTGCCACCGAGCAGGACGGAGTTATAATCTACTCCGACCTCGTTAAGATAAAGGTGTGCGAGCAGAGGGGTATAGTTACGGGCATGAATGCAAGCGGCTATATCTTAAGGCACAGGGAAAGGCAGATAGAAGGTGCAAGCATCTCCGAAGAACAGGCAAAGGGTGCAATCAACGGAAATATTAACCTTTCCTCCACCCGCTTAGCTTTAATCCCCATGGGCGGAAAAGACAGACTGTGCTACGAGTTCTTCGGTGAAATGGGCGGTGTAGAATACTATATCTACGTCGACGCACACACAGGCGAAGAATTGGAAGTCAGGACTGTAGTCAACACCAAGCAAGGAAAACTTATAAGATAAAAATATCATCTTCATGGGCGGAATTGTAAAAACAATTCCGCCCTTAACTGTTTTGACTTAGCCATTTAAACACTTCTGATTATTGTTGATGGCAAACATATTTTACTACTGCACTACCTTGTCAAGATAAGGCGGTATTATCGCCTTTGAGCATACTTGCGACAGAAATATTGCTCTCCACCTAATATTACATGAAAAGCCCGTATCGTCATAGGCAATTCAATTTAGCTGCTCTCAGATTACCGCCGTTGCCACCTCCCCACTTCACCCCCATGCAACAGCGGCTCACCCACGGCACCACGAGCCGCATGCAACGGCGGCACACCCACGGCACCACGAGCCGCCCTACCCCACGCCACCACCGCACACCTCGTTTGACCTGTGATGAGTTGGTCTAATAACCAGGCAATTAAGACACAAAGTCAAGGGAAACCCCCGTTTGATTTGTGGTGGGTGGTTTACTAATCAGGTAATTAAGATACCCCGCCGTGGTCTCACCCCCCGCACTACCCATTGCTTGATTTGTGGTGGGCTGGTCTACTAATCAGCTAATTAAGATAATAAGTCAAGTGAAACCCTTGTAGTCGCACCACCACCGCCGTGGGGCGTCCCCGCCACACACCCGCACCACCCGTTTGATTTGTGTTAGGCTGGTCTAATAACCAAGCAATTAAGATAATTAGTCAAGTGAAACCCTTGTTTGACGGGTGATGAGTAAGTTAAGCGAAAAGCATATAAGACACCCCGCCGTGGTCGCAACACCCCGCTGTGGTCGCACCACCACCGCCGTGGGGCGTCCCCACCGCCGTGGGGCGTCCCCACCCCGCACATTATCAACACCGACTTATGCACAATGTCAACAAATATGTTCATAACTTTCTGCGTAACAGCGTTTTATAAATGCACTAAAAATCAAAAAAGCCCAAACCAAGGGCCGTTTTGTTGATAACTCAATAAAAAATTGTGACAAAAATAGAATACCCCCCTCGCAAGCATTTGCGAGAGGGGGTAACTTTCTACCTAAAATTACTGCTTATCAATTATGTCTAAAATTTCGGAAATTCTGTCAAGATCGTCTCGGGAGTAGTAGTCGATATAAATTCTGCCCTTCTGGTCGTTGCCGATTAAACTTACCTTAGTGCGGAAAGCAAACCTCATCCTCTCGACTAAATTCTTCAGCTCGACAGAGGCGAGTGCGCGTTTCTTCTTTTTCTTCTCCTCTAAGAGTTCGGGTGAGATGTTATAGGAACGAACCTTCTTCTCCAACTCCCTGACGGACATACCGCTTTTAACGGCGTCGGAGGCAAACTGCACCTGGTCCTCTGAGGCGAGGGGTACTAACGTCCTGGCGTGGCCTGCCGAGAGCTTGCCCTCTGCAACGAGCTGCATTACCTCAGGCGTCAGTGATAACAGCCTTAAAGTGTTGGCGATTGCGGGGCGGGATTTACCTATACGCTCTGCCAATTCGTCCTGAGTGAGCTTATACTCCACCATCAGCTGTTTCATAGCCGCAGCCGCTTCAATGGGGTTTAAATCCTCCCTCTGCAGGTTTTCGATGAGTGAAATTTCCTTAATCTCCCTCTCGGTATAACTCCTTATAACTACGGGTATGGTTTTCAGCCCTGCCATCTTAGAGGCACGGTAACGCCTTTCACCCGCAATAATCATATACTTGCCCTGATTGTCCGCATTGACGACGATGGGCATTATCACACCGTGTTTTTTGATTGAATCGGCCAGCTCTCTCAAAGCCTGTTCATCAAAGTTTTTTCTGGGCTGATTGGGGTTGGCGTATATCTCGGAAATGGGCATTTCCTCTGCATTTTTACGTTCCTCTTCGGTATATGTAAATACGTCTCTGCCATCGTAAATCTGCCCGAAGGCGTTGCCCGTATCCTCCATCAGCGATTCGAAAGAACGCCCTAAACCTCTCTCTTCCTTCTTTGCCATAATCAAAATACTCCTTGTCTTAAACTGCTAAATTACTTCTGTCTGGATAAAAACTCTTCAGTCAAAGCCTTGTAGGCCCTTGCACCTACACACTTGGGGTCGTAGAGCAGAATGGGTTTACCATGGCTGGGAGCCTCAGAAAGTCTTACGTTACGGGGAATAATAATTTCGTATAGCAGTTTTTTGAAAAATCTCTTAATTTCAGATGCAATCTGGCGTGAGATAACCGCCCTGCCGTCGTACATAGTTATAACAACCCCCTCGATATGCAGGTTGGGGTTGGAATGGTTTTTAACCAACGATATGGTGTTCATCAGCTGGCTGACGCCCTCCATTGCGTAGTACTCCGACTGCAGCGGAATAATAACCGAGTCGGAAGCAACCCAGGCGTTGATGGTTAAAAGTCCAAGCGAGGGGGGACAGTCTATGAATATGTAGTCGTACTTATCCATCACAGGTTTCAAGGCATTTTTTAAAATCTGCTCTCTCCCCCTTTTGTAGACGAGGTCGACCTCCGCCCCCGTTAAATCGACGTTGGCAGGTAAAATATCCAAAAGCGGTACCTCAGTAGGCAGGGTGTTCTGGGCAACGGCCTCCTCTTCGATAAGCACGCCGTACACCGATTTTTTTAATGCACTTTTGGAAAAGCCCAGGCCCGTCGTGGCATTGCCCTGGCTGTCAAGGTCGATAAGCAGAACTCTCTTCCCCAAATCTGCGCAGTACGCCGCCATATTGACTGCGGTCGTGGTCTTGCCTACACCGCCTTTTTTGTTTGTAAATGAAACTACTTTTGCCATAATCACTCTCTGTTATTTAAATTGTTTCCCGTGAAACATTAAGCCAAAGCAGGCTGAATAATTAACCTGCCGATAGGATAATAAATAGCCCATCTAAAACCCAAAGGATAATAAATGGGCTATTACCTTAATTAATTTTTATCCTCGTATCTTTTGAAGGGATTGTCGGAAAGCTTTTCATGGCTGTCCATATACTCCATAACCTCGGTGTAGCTCTTTCCCTCTAAGAGCATGTCGACTTCCTCGGTGTAGATGGTCTCCCTCTCGATAAGCACCCTGGCCATATTGTCCAGAACAGCTCGGTTTTCGGTGAGGAGCTTTCTCGCTCTCTCGTGCTGGGTTGAAACAATTTCCCTTACTTCGTCGTCGATGAGCTTAGCCGTCTCTTCGCTATAGCTTGCATGGGTGGCCATATCCCTGCCGATAAACATGGGCTGGGAATCGTCGCTATAGCTGATTAAACCGAGCTTTTCACTCATGCCGAGTTCGGTAACCATTAACCTTGCAAACTTAGTTGCCTGCTTGATATCGCCTGAAGCTCCCGACGAAATATCGTGAATAACCAGCTCTTCCGCAACCCTGCCGCCGAGACACATGCAGATCTCGTCAAGCATGTAGTTGCGCGAATAGTAAGAACGGTCGTTTTCGGGCCTTGTCATGGTGAAGCCGCCCGCATTGCCTCTGGGGATAATCGTAACCTCGTGAACGGGGTCGCAGTTGTCGCACAGCTTGGCTAAAATACAGTGGCCCGATTCGTGGTAGGCGGTTAAACGCTTATCCGATTCGGTTACAACCTTGCTCTTCTTTGCAGGGCCCATGGTAACCTTATCGATACTTTCAAACAGCTCCGCATTGGTAATAAACTGCTTGTTTGCCCTTGCCGCAAGTATGGCCGCTTCGTTTAAAACGTTAGCAAGGTCTGCACCGGAGAAGCCCGCCGTAAGTCTTGCCACCGTCTTGAAATTGACGTCGGGTGCAACGGGTTTATTACGTGCGTGTACCTTTAATATCTGCTCTCTGCCCTTTACGTCGGGAAGGTTGACAAATACCTGTCTGTCAAATCTTCCGGGTCTGGTCAGAGCGGGGTCGAGGATATCCGAACGGTTGGTTGCCGCAATTACTACAACGCCGTCGTTGCCTTCAAAGCCGTCCATCTGTACGAGGATCTGGTTTAAGGTCTGCTCTCTTTCATCATTGCCGCCGCCGAGACCTGCGCCTCTGTGTCTGCCCACTGCGTCTATTTCATCGATGAATATAATGCAGGGCTGATTCTTCTTTGCAACTTCAAACAAATCTCTAACTCTTGAAGCACCGACGCCGACGTACATTTCAACGAAGTCGGAACCTGATACCGAGAAGAAGGGTACGCCCGCCTCGCCTGCAACGGCTTTTGCAAACAAAGTTTTACCCGTTCCCGGAGGGCCTACTAAGAGAACGCCCTTGGGTATTCTTGCACCGAGGTCGGAGAATTTTTTGGGATATTTCAAAAACTCTACTACTTCTGCAAGCTCAACCTTCTCTTCCTCTGCACCCGCAACGTCGTCAAAGCGAACCTTGATGTTGGTGGAAACCCTTGCCTTGGTCTTTGCAAAGCTCATTCCCGCCTTGCCGCCGCCGTTCATTGCAGAACGCATTATAAAGAAGAATACCACGCACACGAGTACGAGTCCGCCGATAGACATGACGGACGACCAAATGCTGCCCGAATTGGGGTCTGCAAATTCAGTGGTAACTCCTAAATCCTGCCACTTTAACAGCAGGTCGCCTTCCTGAGGCGCACTGTAAAACGAGGGGCTGTTGCAGTAGTAGGTATTAATCAGCTTTCCGTCCTCTCTGAGTATAGCGCCCGTACATTTGTAGGTACCTACGTATACCGTCTTAATTACGGGTACGGTTACCCACTTACTCGTTCCGTCAGTCGCCGTTTCTTCCTTCTGGAGAACGCCTTTTGAGGTAAAGCGGTAACCGCTTACCACTTCCTGCACGCCTGTTCCGTCGTCTAAAGTTGCGAATTTGTATTCGCTTCCGCCGATAGTACTATTGCCTGTTTCGCCCGTTTTGTACTCGTTGTTCTGTACGTATTCACAGAAAGTATCAAAGGAAATCTTAGTTCCTGTGTTACGCAGCGAGAAATAGAGTACAAGCCCGGTAGCAACCGCAAACAAAACTACTATCACAATAACTAAAGTTCTGTTCTTCTTGTTCAATTTATACCTCGTTTCGTGCAGACGTCTGCACAAGTTTTATATTATTTCAATCGCCGAAATCGATCAGCCGATTAACCAAACATACACGGTTCGAAAATCTGGATAAATAATGAAAAATATTTATACCTCTTTATATCTTCATTATCTCCGTTGGATATCAGTTGGATAATAGGTGTGGTACCCTTATTTTATCTCTCTTTATCCCACCGTTGGATAATAGTTGGGTTATATCCCCTTATACCCCAGACGGATATAAGTTTGGTTATGTCCTCTTATATCCTCATAAGATATCAGTCAGGTTATATCCCTTTATACAATAGTTAGATATCAGTCGGAAGGTGGGAACGGTATCCCTCTTTATATCTCCGTAATATCCACATAGGATATAAGTTGGGTTATATCGCCTTTATCCCACATCGGATATCAGCTGGGTTATATCCCTTTATACCATGGTTAGATATCGGTCGGAAGGTGGGAACGGTATCCCTCTCTCAGGTATATCCCCGTCAATATCAGTCGGGTTACTCCTTATATCCCGTTAGATATTAGTCGAATTACGAGGGTAGCCCCCCTCCGAAAGCCGTTTTGAGTAATTTTATCATATATTTGCGCTGTTTTCAAGTATTTAATTGTAGATTTTTAAGCTTTCACTGTCTTTTTGTTAATTTTTCACCTAATTTTCTAAAAGTATTTTACCTGTCACTCATCCTACGGTAGAGTTAAAATAAACAAATTCAGTTAAAAATTTTTATTGCGCTTTAGTAAATTTTGGCTAATTAAATGTTTCATGTGAAACACTCACACAAATTTTTTGGCTTAAAAATTGTTTCACGTGAAACACATACCGCTAAAAAATCGCCTTATTTATCCACAAACTGTTGATAACTATGGCTAATTGTTGATAACTTTACCGAAAGTTATTGACATTTTTGACTTTTATCAATGCGCTAAAGTTTTTGGCGCCAGGCCTATTTTTTATGGCGCTACGAATTTAATTGCTGTCAATTTTGTTGATTAAAATGCAACATATGGTTGTTGTTAAGCAATTTATAACAGTATGGGCAATTTCAGCATATTAATAAATTACGCCCTCTTCCATCAATTAATGTTGTTTTGCAGGGATAATCGGACGGGAAATTGTCAATAAAAAAGCGGTAAATATTCGGCTTTGGCCGAAATGAAAGAGGATTTTTCGCCACAGTTTGATTTGGCGGATATGGTTAATTATGGATTTTTCTTTTAATTTATATAACTCGCTCGCACCCGGCGGAGTGTTTACCGTGTTAAAAAAGACCGTGCCGATTAAAGGCAAGCTGCCCGTAATCGTCTGCGTGGGCAGCGATCTCTCCGTAGGTGATTCTCTGGGGCCCGTTACGGGTACCAAGCTTTTGGAAAAGCTCAAGGGGGCCAACGTGTACGTCTACGGTACGCTATCTAAGCCTATAACCGCGCATGAGGTTAAGTATATGTCCTCGTTTTTGAGCAACACTCACCCAGGCTGTCCCGTCATTGCAATTGACGCCGCAGTAGGCGTTGCGGGCGATATCGGACTTATTAAGGTCGCCAACCGCCCCCTCTCTCCCGGCAGCGGAGCCAACAAGCGCTTGAACAAAATCGGCGAGGCGTCCATTTTAGGTATCGTCGCAGAGAAGTCGCTGTTTAATTATTCGCTCTTCTCCTCCACCCGCCTGAACGTCATCTACAAAATGGCGGACATAATTTCTGAGGGTGTGGCGATGTATCTGCAGGACTGTATTCAGTCCATTCTGCTTAATGAAAGGTTAGCGCACGCCGCGCCGTCGCAGCAAACTGCGCTTTAAGAGTAAGCGACTTAATTAAACTTTAACGCCAACCGCGCTCCTAAAGCGCCTCTTTTTCACAAAATTTTTGTATGCAAATGATTTTCGGGGGACAATTAATACGTTTAAAATTATGGGCAATGTTTTACGGGAGCCATATTAATACGTTTAAAATTATGGGCGGGGGAGAAAAATTAAAGCCGTAAGGGTTTATTTTTAAAAAAATACGCATTGAATTTCACGTTTAAATTCTTGTAACCGAAATTTACTCCTGCAACATACACTATATATTGAGTGTCAACCCGCCACGTAATACAAGGCAATAAATTTTTTAAAAAAATAAAAAAAATCATTAAAAATTGCTTGCGTTTTAAAAACAGATTTGTTATAGTATTTAAGCGTTCGGGAGCTTAGCTCAGTTGGGAGAGCAACTGCCCTACAAGCAGTGGGTCACAGGTTCGAGCCCTGTAGCTCCCACCAGAACAGTGCGGAAGTTAGTTTATGCGGGAATGGCTCAGTGGTAGAGCGTCACCTTGCCAAGGTGAATGTCGCGGGTTCGAATCTCGTTTCCCGCTCCA
>JBJFAG010000098.1:10163-16612 GCA_051887795.1 Candidatus Coproplasma sp.
GAGCGTCACCTTGCCAAGGTGAATGTCGCGGGTTCGAATCTCGTTTCCCGCTCCAGAAAAACTATCCGCACTGTTTTTTTATACGGCGCTATAGCCAAGTGGTAAGGCATGGGTCTGCAAAACCCTGATCCCCGGTTCAAATCCGGGTGGCGCCTCCACGTCGAAACTCGACGTTTTTTGCGACAAGACAGCTTTTAGGCTGTCTTGTTTGCTTTTACGTCGGTTTCTCCTTTTCCCACAAACAGACGGGGGCCTTAACGGTACCCCGTTTTTTGTCTTTTCGTCAGTGCGGCGGGGGGTGATAAAAGTGGAGGACAAAAGACGGAGAATAAAAAGGCAGGAGATAAAGGCGGGGCGATAAAAGTCGGAGAATAAAAGGCGGTGGATAAAAGCAGAAGATAAAAGGCGGGGGATAAAGGCGAAGGATAAAAAAGGTGGAACTAAAGACATCAGACCGATGATTAAAAATTTTTCAAAATTTTTTTCCAAAAACCTATTGATTAATTGTCAATAAATGCTATAATATAAAAAGTTAAAAATTACAAACTCAAAGACAGGATAATAAAATGAAGTACTTTATATTTTCAGACGTACACGGGGACTACAAAGCGCTGATGAAGGCGGTGAAGGAGTACGGGTACGAAGAGGACAACCCAGACCACACTTTAATTTCCTGCGGGGACAATTTCGGCAGGGCGGACACGGGCAAAGGGAGCAAGGGGATTTACGAATACCTCACCTCCCCCGACCACAAAAACCCGCCCGTCTGTCTTATGGGCAATCACGAATTAATCCTAAAAAATATACTGCTTAAAAGAAGCATATCGCCGACAGATATATATAACGGTGAGCATAAGACAATCTACTCCTTTTTGGAAATGGACGAGCAAGACGTAGAGTTAACCCCGTACGCCATAGACTACGTTTCAAAAAGCAGCGTAACCGACTGGCTGTGTAACCGACCTTTCTACTTTGAAACGCCCAACTATATCTTCCTGCACGGATTTCT
Organism: Candidatus Coproplasma sp.; assembly: GCA_051887795.1. Lineage (GTDB taxonomy): Bacteria > Bacillota > Clostridia > Christensenellales > Borkfalkiaceae > Coproplasma. The sequence goes on from JBJFAG010000098.1 coordinate 11,173, forward strand.
GCCCTTCGATTGGGACAACACGCAGTTCATCACCAAAGATTTTGAAAAGGTGAGCAATAAGGTCTGGGAAGACGCCAGCTGGTCGCAGACCCCTACGATGATAGAGATGTTTAAAACCTTTTACCCCAAGGGGCTTAAAAAATGGGTAGTATTCGGGCATTGGCACACCTATGATTTAAGGCAGTGTTTCGAACCCGTTATCGACTATGCAACAAGGTACAGCATCTGGAAGGACGAAAAATTAAAGCTGATCGGGCTGGATAACTGCACTGTACTGACTAATAAAATAGAGATGCTTGTCATCGACGATTAACCAACTCAGCCAACCCCAAAATTAAAGACGGATACCCGTGCGGTACCCGTTTTTTTATTATTTAACCAACCGAACGCCCCGACATACTCAAAACGGTTATAAACACACCGAAACGGTTAGCGATTAGTAATTGATTATGTCATGTGTTTGTGTTATAATACAGGCTGTAGACAAGGGAGGCAGTTATGCAAGACTACGGAACGGCTCTGCGTAAGTTACGCAGACACTTCAATATGACGCAGAAGGAGTTGGCGGATAAACTCAACGTAGCGTCGCAGACCGTCAGTAAGTGGGAGAACGGCATAAATCAGATAGATATAATCTATTTACAGGATTTAAGCACTCTGTTCGGAATTTCCGTTGACGACTTTATACGCCTCGCCGACGGTCAGCCGCTGGAGTCGGTGTTAAGCAGCTCTGCGCAAGATATACGGTCTGATAACTCGTCGCCCGAAGGGACAACGGCTCAGCAAATAACCCAATCTCCCGAACAAACCACAGTGCAAAATAACCCTTTATCGCAGCAGGTTGCAACGGGTTCCGCTAATAACAATTCAGGCATTAACCCCAACATATCCCCTGACGAACGGGCAAAATCATTCTTTAAAGACAACCTTCCGTCGGTGATAATTGCAATAGTGATGTTTTTTATAGTAATTGCGCTTGTCATAACCACGGTCTGCGTAACCAAACCGTCGCTGACTGCCAATCAGATATATGAAAAGGTAAACCCCTCTGTATTCTATATCGAGGTAGACACTGCAGACGGTAAACAGGCAGGTTCGGGTTTCTTTATAGACAGCAAAGGTACGGCCGTAACCAACTACCACGTAATTAAAGGCGGAAGCAATGCAAAAGTTACCCTGCCCGACGGCAACAAATACGACGTTGAAAGTATTATAGGTTGCGATAGTGCAAGGGATTTAGTGCTTTTAAAAGTAGATATAGACCGCTCCGTACCCGTTCAACAGGGTAACAGCGATAAGCTTAAAACGGGTGATAAGGTGTACGCAATCGGCTACCCCCAATCCTTCATATTAGGTGCGGAGGACAGTACGTTTACGGACGGAATTATCTCCAAACCGGCCTACAATATAGACGGAGTAAACTACATACAGACCACCGTAGACATAACCAACGGCAACAGCGGCGGCGTGCTGATTAATTCCGAAGGTAAGGTGGTGGGTATCACCACGGGCAAGATAGATATAGGCGGCGTCACGTACATGAACCTCGCCCTGCCCATAAACAATATAGGCAGTATAGATAATGATATAAACCTGCCTTTGCAGGATTTTTCTTCCATATATAAGGACGTAACCGTCACATATATGGCGGGTAACGATATCTATTCCCAAAAGACGATAGCAAACGGTACAAGGTTGCCACAGTCAGACGGCGACCGCCACGGCTATACCTTCGAGGGTTGGTTTAAAGACAGTGAGTGTTTAACCCCCTTTGACTTCAACACCCCCGTTGACGGAGATACAACTATCTACGGTAAATGGACGGAGTTACCCCATTACACCGTCACATATGCCTTTGGTAACGAGGTTTACACCACGGCTAAACTCTACGAAGGCGAAAAAGTAAGCAAGATAAGCTGTTATATTTCAGGCTATAACTTCGACGGCTGGTACTCCGACCCCGATCTTACTACTACCTTTGACTTTAATCAAAAGATCAGCGGTGACATTACCGTCTACGGCAGGCGAACGCCCATTTCGTTTGTTATCGTTTTCGACCCCAACGGCGGAGTTGGCGAGGCAGTCAGGGTGGACGCTAAGTTCGGCGAGAGTATAACAATGCCGGAGTGTAGCTTTACTCAAGAGGGCTATAAGTTTGCAGGTTGGCGGAAAATACGTCTCTATCAGACCGGTCAAGTGGTTGAGGCGGAGTTTACCTATATAGAAGGTGAAGAGGTTGTATTTAAAGCCGAATGGGAGGCTGCAAAATACACCTTAACCTTTGACGTGGATGGTGGGAAAATACCCAACCACTATCAGCCCTATTTCGACAACTGCGATTATAATGATATCAGGGAGTTGCCGGATACGCCCATTCTTGACGGCTATATATTCACGGGTTGGTATTTAAACGGCAAAACCTATCAGTCAAGGCAAGAAGTTTTAGTAAGCGATATTGCAGGCAGTTCAAATACCATTACCTTCAAAGCGTTATGGGAGGCTAAGGAATACACAATCTACTATATAGTCAACCTTGATTCCGACGGTCGAATTGAAAAGCAACAGAAATGTAAGGTGGGTGAAAAGGTTATTCTTCCCACCCAAATAGACGAGTTGCCTGCGGGATATTATTTAAATTATTGGTATAAGTCGAGCGGTACCTATAAAAAATTCAGCTTAGGCCAGGTGATAACCAACGAAGATCTCAACACCTATGGCGACGACGTTAAACTGTATGCCGATTGGTGGGGTATAACCTACTACGTCGATTGTATAGACAGCATAACGGGTGAAAGCTATGATAAACTTACTTGTTACTATGGGCAGGAGGTGGACTTCGATTTCCTGAAGAACAAGCCATACAGGCAGGGCTATAACTACACCTGGCAGTTATACAATGACGACGGCACCCCCTACACGGGTGAAGAGGGCAAGATAACCACCGAGGCAGGCAAGACGGTTATAGCAAAGACGGTGTACACGCCCATAACGTATTCGTTGTCGTTCATGGTCGGCAACTCCTACGACGGCTATAAGGAAGTGGGCAGTACTACTTTAAAGTATGACGAGGAGTTCAATCTGCCCGAAGAGTGGTGCGTATCCGACACGGGCTATACCTTCCAATACTTCAGCGGTCCGAATGACGAGCAATTCGTTGCAGGCGACGTTATTAAAAACCTTACCGACTATGACGAGGATACCGTCTATTTATATTCGAAACAAAGGCAGAACGTCTATTCGATAGCCTTCGACCCCAACGGCGGTAGCGGTGAAATGCCGAATCAATCGGCAATATGTGCCGACGAAATAACGATTAATACAAATACGTTTGAAAAAGAGGGGTACTACTTCACGGGCTGGGAGTACGGTGAAGAGACCTACTCTGACGGTGGAACGATTAAGATGTTCTTAGACGAGGGTACCGTTATAACCTTAGTTGCTCAGTGGGGCAAAAACCTGGACGGCGAGGGTACTCAGCTCTCCCCCTATAAGGTTGCAAGCTATGAGGATTTAATTACAATGGCAGACATGGTGGAAAAGTCGGTTGTAAATAGCAAGGCATATTACGTTTTAACCGCAGATATAGATTGTCAGACGCAGCCCATAAAGGCTATAGGCGGTTCAACCAATCCCTTCAGCGGTACGTTCGACGGGAATAACCATATAATAAGTAACGCTAAATTCGAAGAGACGGGGGAATATATCGGACTTTTCGGTTACGTTGAGTTGGGCTCTTTAAAGAACTTCGGCGTCAAAAACTTCCAGATGACGGGCGGCGGCACGGCTAAATATTGCGGTGCTGTTGCAGGGAAATACGTCTCGGATAAAACAATAGAGAACGTGTTTGCCAAAGGTACGCTAAACCTGTCTTTCGGCTTCGGCATGAACACGGTGGCAGGGGTACACGTCGGCGGTTTGGTCGGCAGCTTAACGGGTTCGGCAAAGAACTGTTATTTTGAAGGCAGCCTGTCCGCAAGCACAAAGAGTTCGGGGTTAAACACAAGCATCTGCGCGGGCGGATTTGCAGGCAGCATATATGGCAACAATGTGGAGATCGACGGCGTAAATTACAGCATATCCCCCGACATATCCTGCTGTTACGTCAATTCCGGCGTTACGGTTAACAGCGGTAACGGCTCGTATACAAAGTACCGGATGGGCGGCTTTGTCGGGACGATATCGAGTCCCTCTGACGAACGGGTTGCCTTTGAATATTGCGTTTCGATCGGGGACGTGAAAAATATTAATACGTCAAGCACGGGCTTTTACGGCGGTTTTGTCGGACAGAACTCCGCAGGGGCTGATCTGTCCTTGGTTCGTCGCGACGCAACCTCGGTATGCGAAGGCAAAGGCACGGTCTGTGCAGATGTCTTGCAGGAAGATTTGTCAAAGCTTAAAAACGTGCAGTGGCTAATTGACGAATTTGGGTTTAGTGCCGATATATGGGCTGATGAATACGGTTTGCCCATGCTCAAAGCGTATATAAAGGAGACGGTATGAAGGTACAATTAACGATTGACGGAAATCCCCTGACTTACGAGGAGAGCTTCTGGACGGGCAGAAGAAAGCTTACCTACTGCGGTAAAGAGTTAAAGAGGGTTAATAATAAAAAATTCGTACTCGAACCCCGAAGCGAGGGTGAAGAGGCGGTTGAATTTACCGTTAGCGGCAACATATTCAAGGGGGTAAGGGTTTCCGCCTCTGTCTTTGCAGAGCCTGTCAAAGTCACAAAACCCCTCAGCTGGGTGGATTACGTATTGGTCACCATTCCCATAATACCATCGGTATTTTTCGGGCTGATAGGAGGTGCAATCGGCGCGTTGTTTGCGGCGGCGTCGCTGTACCTGATTCCCAAAATTAAGCCGCTGTGGCTTAAAATCGTCGTCGGTATAGAGACGTGTGCGGTTGCAGGTTTAACCGCCTTCCTCGTGGCATATGCCGTCGCGCTTGCATTTTTCACTTAAAAGGCTGAAAAGCATTTTAATATTTTTCTCTCAAAACAGTGGCACAGCGAAAAAATTTTTTCGCTGTGCCATTGTGGATATGTTCAAGTTCGGATATTTGCCCACCGCTCAGTTTTAGCTGCTCAACAGGGTAGTTGTAAAAAATATTTCAAAAATGCTTGACTAAACATAGCCGATTTACTATAATAATTAAGCTTAGTTCGTAATCGAATAAAAAGTTGCTCGCCGCTGTGGTGGAACAGGCAGACGCTCGTCGAAGCAAACTGCGCTTTAAACCGTTTGAGCAGACTCAAACGGCAACTGCGCTCCGTTGCATCTCCTCTTCCCACAAAATCTTTGCCGTTGCAAATCTTTTGCGGGAGCCCTATAAGGATTAAGCCCCTTGCTTGTTTTACCCCAGGCAATAGCTTTTTAAATATCAAAAATCGAATAATACGCCCGAGTGGTGGAACAGGCAGACGCAAGGGACTTAAAAT
>JBJFAG010000099.1:0-3944 GCA_051887795.1 Candidatus Coproplasma sp.
TGAACCTAATAATAATTTCTTTTTCATATTATCACCATACCTTACCCTTATTTGCAGGCACGTCGTTCTTACCGATAAAGCTTGCCACTGCGTCCACAACTGTATTGCCGTAATCGCTATGTATGGTTTCATACGTACCTGAAAGCGTGTCGCCCGCCTTATTACCTGTTACCTCTACAAAAGCCATCAGCTTATAGCTTCCTCCCCATTTGCGAGGGTTTGGAGAACCTAATACCTTGTATTTTACGTCGCCCCAATTATCATTAACCGACTCACCTTTCTTATTGACGTATTCGATATAGAACCTGTAAAACTCCGTTGTGAATTTATTGCCGTCATGGCGGAACGACTGACCTTTGTACAGACCGTTATTATTCCAATCGTCGCACGTGAACCCTGCCGACTGTAAAAACTCAGTCAACGTATAGTCGTCGCCCGTTTTATGATTCTTTTTGTACTTCTCAAAATCCTCCTGTACCTTATTGACCAAACTACGTGCATTCAGGGTTATCACTGACAAGGAACGCATATTCCCCTGGCGGTTAGCAGTATAATAGCTTCTGTATGTGTAGTGGTTTTTCACAGTAGAGGAAAGACTGGCGTTTGCGACATACAGCTTTTTGGAGAGCGTTATGCCCGACGAATAGTGGAAAACGGTCTCAGCCCTCTTCGTTTGCTCGGTTTTTATAGTATTTAACTCACCTTTGATATAGCTCAAAGCCGCTTGAAAAGTCTCTTTGATATCTTCCCAAGAAGAGTCTATAGTCTCTTTTTCATTCTCGGACACAGCGTTTGCGTAGTCGTAGGTGTGCTGGAATGAGGCAAGCGTAAGCCCCTGAAGCACCGTGGTCGATACAAAGCCTAAAAATTCCTTTTTAGGTTGGAAAGACTGCGTGTCGAAAGCCCATAGATATTCGTACACTATATGATAATGCTCCATAAGCGTAACTTCTTTAACCGTATCATCTGGAACCAAGATTGTTTCCAATAAAGTTGTCAGTTGCAAATAAAGGTCTCCCGTCGAAGTACCTGAACCGAAAAACAGCTTCTTAACGTAGTTGTTGAACAAATTCTCTTCTTCGACCTGAGCCTCTTGCTTCGAGATTGTTCCGTCTTTTTCCTTTTGCAGAATATTGCTGTAATAATTATACGATTTTTTTATTGCGTTAGAAAAAACTTTAACCTGATTTAAAAAAGCACGGATAGCGTTCTGCGATTTCTCTTTATTTTGGTTATATGTAATCTCTGATAATTCTTTCTGCATAGAGTCAAGCTTTTCGTTTACGGCTTTCAGCTCTTTGGTATAGCTGTCGGAATAATCTATGCCTACGTAATCAAACACCTGCGAGCATAAAAAGTCGCCGACTGTAGGCAGGTTTTCCTTGACGATATCCGCTCCCTTTTCTGCAACGAGGTTGATTACTTTGTCAAAAAGTGATTCAGTTTTTGTATCAGTAGTTTCTGCTACGGCAACAGAGGTATTGCCCTGAGACGTCAATAAACCACAGGTTGAAAACAACATTATTACGGCAAATGCAAGTGCAACAAACTTAGTTAAAAATCTTTTTTTAATCATTTTATTTACCTCACTACGTTGTAGTCGATTTATCAAATTCCTTCAAAGGGTAGCTCTTCTGCCCGTCGCCTATGGTCAGCATTGAAATTTCAAAACCGTTTTCTTGATAAACAAGCGAATTTACCCAGAAAGCGTGAAGCTTAAGCTTATCACCCTTCTTTAACGATAAGTTATAAACATAGGTATAGATACCCGTATTATTCTCGCTTTTAACCTGAGCATCGTTGACGTATAAATATGCAGCGGAATAATAATTATCCACGTTAATTCTTACGCTCAACGTGATATCTTCGTTCTTTGCGGCGGTAAAGTACCAATACGCACCTGCTTTATCAAGATTGTCCTTGTCGTCCTCGTACTTTACAAACTCATAGCTGTTCTGCGAAAACCAATATGCGGTATCGTTTGGGCTTGCAGTGGTGCAGGCGGCAAACAGCGAAAATGCAATAACCGAAGCGATTACGCCGACAATAAATGCGAACAGAGAAATTTTTTTACTTTTCATAATATCTCCTTATTTTACGACAAATTAAGCCGTTATTTAATATTTTGGATTATATCACAGCACGTAAACTCTGTAAATATATATGGAATGAATAACATATTTTTAGGTGTGTATGACATATTCTTTACAATATTTAAAGATTGTGCTACAATAAAATCAGGAGAATTAAGATGGCTGAAGAAGATTTAAAAGAGCTTACTAAAGAGTTATTTCATTCTTTGTTTGAACAGGGTGACAGCAGTTTATGGTTTTCGCACCTATATAAGGACAGCGTCTTTATATGTCGAGGGGAACCTGTTTTGTTCGGAGATCTTGCAATCAAAGACTATTATTCAAATTTAGATACGCCTATCGTTAAAATAGACGGCGAAGAATATAACCTGATAGATTTCGGTGACAACGGTGTGCAGGTGTACGGCAGTATTGTTACCAGCCGAAACCAGAGCGTAAGCTCCACCACCTATTTTGCGATAACCTACTTATTCGTTGGCGGACAGGCTAAAATTATTCTACAGCATCAATTTTACGATTATGAAACCCATTCCGATAAAGGGCAGATTGAGACTTTAAATATGGATATAAATACCATAAAGTTTGTTAAAAGTCTGCTTTTAGACGCAGGAGGCAAACGCATACCCATTAAGTGCGGAGATAAGATAATAAATGTAGACCTTAACGCCGTTCTCTATGTAGGCAGTTCGGGTAAAAAAACTGAAATACGATGTGTGGATCGCATCATTACGGCAAATGCCTCGTTCGGAAAATTAACGGCAATATTGCCAGAAAACTTTTACCCTTTAAGGCGTGGAGTTATGGTGAACACGAAGTTTATTGTGAATATGCGCCGCTGTGAAATAGAGCTTATTTCGGGCATAACCTTGCCCGTTCCCGAACGCAATTATGCCAAAATTAAAAGGGATTTAATGCGCTACGTCAGCGACAACTAAACGACCACTTTGCAGTTTTTACATTATCTTTTCAGCATACTAACAATTTTTAGGCATTCTCAGAAAAACCATTTATTTTTAAAATCTTAGTTTTTGTTATCGAATACCAACCAATCAAATCGGGTTTCCCGATTGGTGAGCGATGGGACGGAGCGAGGCGTCGTGGGGCAACTTGTGGCACCGCCTTTACCTGCTTAGGCATCGGGTTTTAATGCCTTTTTTGCAACATTTTAATTGCACACAAATTTTCTTTAAAAAATCGAAATTATTTTTTAATTATGCCTTATTCTGTCATATTTAGTATGTTATACTTCGGCTATGGATAAGTTAGCGTATCACTATAACAAAAAGAAGAGACCTGCTAAAACAGAGGGAAAATATCTGTACTATTACCCCTGCAATGCGGAAGATAACCCCAACATTTGGTTTGGTAATAAGCCCTACATAGTCGTTGAAGTTACCGAGACCGAATGGGAAGCTCTGTTTGAATTAGACAGGCTGGAGTACAACTCCGAACACGCCTATACACGGCACAACACCCGTATTTCCGACAAGGACGAGGACGAGCTTACGCCAAAGGAACGTGAACGGAGAATGGACAAGGAAATACCTTTCAACGTGCTTTCCGACTCCCGTATAGACAGAGAGCGAAGAATGCAGTCTCTGCCTGCTCACGAGAGAGACATTGCCGAGTATTGTCTTGACAAAGATAAGACACAAAAAGAGGTTGCCGAGATATTCGGGGTTTCACAGAGTTACGTTTCAACCACTTTAAAAAGTGCAAAGGAGAAGTTGGACGACGAGTACGGGGCAGACAGCACACGAGACGATATTGTCTGGAGCTATTGGAATATGTTTGTCGAAAAGGGCGAGATGCCGGACTTTTTAGACGTCCAGTTGGAGTACGTGATTCGCC
>JBJFAG010000100.1:0-16224 GCA_051887795.1 Candidatus Coproplasma sp.
ACGGTGAAATTATCTATTAGGTTTTGCAGCCACTTAGGAAGTTTCCTAAAAAATTTAATAATGAATAATAAGGAGAAAAAATTGAATTTAGCAAGAATGAGAACAATCAACGAATCCTTGGCGCTAATCAAGGAAGAAGACCCCGACTCGGCTATAACGTATAACTTTATACGCAAATTAGTCCAGACGGACAAAGTGAGACATTTTTTATCCGGGAAGAAAGTCATCTTGAATTTTGATGACTTAATGGGAATATTGACGGCAAAGGAGAATAACTATGGCAACAATCAGGAAACGTCAACTTAAAAACGGAATTGTGTACGACATACAGGTAAAGGTAAAAGATTTGAATTTGCAAAAGACGGTCATCAAAACGACCACTTGGAGACCGACGGAGAAGCTTTCCCCCAAACAGGAAGAATTGGAAGTTAATCTGTTTGCAAAGAAATTTGAAAATGAAATCAAGCAACTGTATTCGGGACATTTAGGCGAAGCAATAGACTACAACATTACGTTTGCCGCCTATGGGCAGAAATGGTTAGAGAGAGTTCATCGAGAATTTTCACCGTCGTACTATGAGTTGAGTAGCCGTTCTTTGAAAACGGCAATTCGTTATATCGGTGGATACAAGATGAAGGAAATTACTCCCATTATCTTGCAAGATTTCTTCGATACAATCGACCAGTTAAAGAAAAAGACCGCCACTATAAAAGCAAACAGCCGTTTAAAGGAAGTGATGAACGAAAAAGGAATTCATTACAAGGACTTCCGTTATAAGTATAAACTCAACAGCGCTTCTTTGGCAAATGCCCTTGCTGGCAAGAGCGTCAGTCGAGAATATGCCGATAGTATGGCTAAAATCTTGGACGTTGAAGCAAGTGTAGTGTTTGACATCACGGAGACGGAAGAGTTGTACTCTTCTTCCTATACCTTTCATATTAAGAAAGCAGTTCGATGCGTCTTTGCAATGGCAAAGAAACAACGATTGATAGAGCATAATTACGCTTCTGCCGAATACATATCTTACGGTAGAAAACCGCAACGCAATATTCAATGTATGGACGATGCTGAGGCAAGACAACTGTTTGAAGTGCTATCCACCTATCCGGATATTAGAGCAAAGACGGCAATTATGATTCTGCTTTTAACGGGTATGCGTAGGGGTGAGCTTGCCGGATTAGAATGGAAAGATATCGACTGGGAAACGCACGTTGTTTCTATCAACCGAGTCGGTGCATATTGTAAGGAGTTAGGCATCTACACCAAAGAGCCGAAAACGGCAGGTTCGGTCAGGCGATTGACTATTCCCGAATTATTGATGACACAGCTTTTGGAATATAAGGAGTGGTACGATAAAACGGCAGAACTTTGGGGCGACCGTTGGGTGTATTCGGATAGACTTTTCGTACAAGAACAAGGCAAACCGATTGCCCCTGATACCGTCCACTTTTGGTTAACCAAATTGTTGCGTGAGTCTGGACTTAGACATATCACCGTCCATAGTTTAAGACATACGAATATCACGTTGCAAATTGCCGCAGGCGTTCCATTAGTTACGGTTGCGGGACGAGCAGGACATTCAAGGACAAGCACCACGACGGATATTTACAGCCACTTCATTCAATCGTCAGACAAATTCGCCGCCGACGCATTGGATAATTTATTCAAAAAGAAGGATTAGGAATAGCAAAGGTATTATCTCATCGCTTGACTATACGATGAGATAATATTATACTATAAATATAAGGATGTTATAGGATGTAGATTATGAGATTTATCGGAAATAAAACAAATCTTTTAGACGAAATAAAAAGGGTTATTGATGAAAACTGTTCTGATGGAAGTCAGATTTTTTGCGATATATTTTCTGGAACGGGATCGGTTTCAAGATTCTTTAAGCCTTACTATAAGATTATCAGCAACGATATTATGTATTTTTCGTATATGCTTACAGCTGCTACGATAGAGAATAATACAGTTCCTTCTTTTGAAAAATTAAGACAACATGGAATTGAAGATCCTTTTGCCTATTTAGAAGACAACGCTTTTAATACTACGAATATTGGATTTGTAGAGGAATCCTATTCTCCTAACGGTGAGGCTGGAAGAATGTATTTCACTCCTGAAAATGCCCATCGAATTGATTTTATAAGGCTTACAATTGAGGAATGGAGAAATAACGGTTGGCTTACTGAATGCGAATATAAATATCTTATTGCGTCTTTAATTGAGGCTGTACCATTTGTATCAAACATTACAGGAACTTATGGAGCCTATCTCAAAAAATGGGATAAAAGGGCTTATAAAAATTTGGAGTTGGTTAAATTAAGCGTTACGGATAATGAACACAGAAATATCTGTTACAATGAAGACGCTAACGACTTAATTCATAAAATTAGCGGTGATATACTCTATATCGACCCCCCTTATAATGCAAGACAATATCTCCCAAACTATCACGTTTTAGAGACAATTGCAAAATACGATAGTCCTACTCTTTCTGGAGTAACAGGTGTTAGACCTTATGAAAGAGAAAGGTCCAACTACTGCATTAAAAAGAAAGTAAAAGAATCATTTGAAGAGTTGATTAAAAATGCAGATTTCAGACATATCGTTATCAGTTATAGCGACGATGGATTATTAAATGAAAGTGAATTGTTGGACATTTTAAAAACATATTGTATTGAAGATTCTGTTAAGGTATATAAAATTCCTTATAGCAGATACCAGTCTAAAAATAAATCAAGTGGTGAAGAACATTATGAGTTTATTTTCTATGCCTGCAAACAAAGAAAGCATAATTTAAAAAAACCTATTGTTGTCCAGCAAACAATTCCTCTACTTGAACCGGACCAAAAGCGTTTTATAAAAAGCCCAATGAATTACATTGGTGGAAAATATAAATTATTACCGCAACTATTCAGGCATTTCCCTCGCAATATAGATACATTTGTAGATTTATTTGCCGGTGGCTTTAACGTTACAGCAAACGTAAACGCAAAACGCTTTATCTGCAACGATATCAACAGTAGAGTTGTTGAATTGGTTAGATTCTTCAGTTACGCAGATGAAACAACTATTCTTCGTCGCATTGAAGAGAAAATTGAAGAATACCATCTTTCCAAAGAAAATGAAGAAGGGTTTAAAGCTTTTAGAGAGTACTATAATTCTACTCAAAATCCAGTAGATTTGTTTACCCTTACTTGCTATTCTTTCAATTATCAATTTAGATTCAACAATAGAATGGAATATAATAATCCTTTTGGAAGAAATAGAAGTCAATTCTCCGAAACAACAAAAAAGAACTTGCTGTTATTTATGGATTCTATGAAAAAGAAAAATTTAGAATTCTACACAAGAGATTTTAGAAATATAAGTTTAGCTGGTTTGGGAGAGAATGATTTTATTTATTGCGACCCTCCCTATTTAATCACAAATGGTTCTTATAATGACGGTAACAGGGGTTTCCACGATTGGGGAAACGATGAAGAAAGAGGATTATGTGAATATCTTGATGAAGCCAATCGTCTGGGTATTCCATTTGCCTTATCAAACGTGCTTGAGCATAAAGGAAGAAAGAATGAATTATTGATGGAATGGAGCAAAAAGTATCATATCCACTACATCAACAGCGACTATTCTAACTGCAATTATCAATTAAAAGAAAAGACGGCAGATTCAGTTGAAGTTCTTATTACAAACTATTGATATTATGAAAGAAACTACTCAAAAAACTAAAGTTAAAGACGTATTAACGGAAGATCAAATCTTAAATCTTCCAAAGTGGGTTAGAAAAGATATTGATAATGCATACTTTGTCAACGACGGAAAGACAAGCATAGAAATCTCAGACGGCAGAAGATACTGTTTAGGAAACTCCATAAACGACCTTTCAGGCGGAGAATGGACAAGGAATATTTGCTCGGTTATTAATACTCACTATTCCACAAAGGGTGAAGATGGCTATGCTCATAACATAAGAAAAATCCACCCCACTCCTAAACCGCCTCAGCTAATGAAAGAACTGATTGAGTTTTTTACAAAAGAAAACGAAATAGTATTCGACTATTTCATGGGCGTTGGCGGTTCTCTTTTGGGAGCTTCCCTTTGTCATAGGCGTGGTGCCGGAATAGACTTAAATCAGGATTATATTGATGCATATAAGAAGGCTTCACAACAGTTATACCTTCCAATCCAACCTTGTCTATGTGGTAATTCAGATTCTTTATTAGATAACGAATCCACTATCAACCAATTATTATGTGGCGAAAAGGCAGGAATGATTTTAATAGACCCTCCTTATGCCAATATGATGTCAAAAGAAAAAACGGGTACAGATATTGCTGTTTATGGCAGTAATTCTGCAACTCCGTTTACAAATTCTCAATTCGATTTAGGTAATATCCCACCCAAAGAGTTTATTCCTAAATTGAAGTCAATCGTAGAAAAATCTTTGAAATACTTAAAACCAAAAGGCTATGTTGTGGTTTTCTGCAAAGATATGCAACCAAAGAAAAAGGAGACTAACCTTTTGCATGCAGAGATAGTTTCTGCTTTGAATGGAATCCCTAAGCTTTATTATAGAGGCTTAAAAATTTGGGCAGACCAAACCGTCAAACTCTTTCCTTATGGATATCCTTTTGATTTTGTAGCCAATCAAATACACCAGTATATATTGATTTTCAGAAAGTACTAACAATTTATTCCAATATTTCTAAACGCCTTCTTGATATTTTCATCAGCCTTTGAATTAATAAAGACTTTACCGCTTTGTGTTACATAAATCAACACTTTTTCGTGCGGAATACCATTTAAATAACCGCCAAAGATAGACACCCATCTTTGAATACTGTAATTGGGATAGTGAGGCTTGATATATTCGTTCTCAATAGCATCATACTCTTCCACTTCCTCAATACCGTCATACATTGTTGAAAGGAGTTTACCCTCAACGTTATAAATAGTTTGAGTTGCGTTATCACATAAAACAACATCAGGCAAAAGAAGATTATTCCCATGCTCATCTTTTTTAGGAAGAGCTAATAACTCACCTTCTTTCGTTCTGAAATATCCACGTTCACACCCTGCGTGATTTTCATAGATGCCGTGAATATTGGAATATTGACAGGTTAAGTGTAAAAGAATAGAAGCAACTTTTTCAGAAGTATTTGAATAATTCCAATAGTTTTCAGGCATAGAAACTTGTGTAGGCATTGCAATTCCGTCAAGTTTTATTCCAAGCATGTTAAACAAGAATAAGCATTTATTTTTACCTTTTGTCTTATTAACATAATTTTGTGAAACTCCGTGTAACGTCACAACAATATCTTTTGTCCAACCAAGCTTTCTTAAAGTTGCGCCAATGCAGCTTAATGCTCCAATATTAGGGTCGTGTCCAATATTTCCTGCGTCACTCGGCTTTGATAATCTGCCTGAAACAGTTATCTTATCTTCGTACTTATGTAATAGAATAGGAATGTTTGTTGAATTTGGAAGATGCATCTTTGATTTCAAGTCAATCATCTCATCAACTGATTCAAACGCTTTAAAATGATGCATTGTCTTGCCTATAAACTGAACACCTAACGTTAGGAGCATATTTGTACCGAATATGTTAGTATCTGTGGGATTCCTATTATCATCAGGAGTTGCCTCTTCATTGTAGAGCATATATTTCTTTGCGTTTGGACAGTAATGACCAATATAAACAAATTTAGAAGCCCTTTGATATACGCCAGTATTCCTTGATTCAGCATCACTTGTCTTCGTTTCTTCTATTGCCATTAACACATTTTCAAGTGAGTGATCGGAAGGTTTATCCGATTGTCTAACGAGCATATAGTCCACAAAACTTGAATTGCCGCTAACAATTACAATCGTAACCTTTTCAATATCAGAAACCGTAACGCCTTCCACTTTGTATTCAAACGTAAAAGTATTGTCGATTACTATAGGTTTGATATTTAAAATCGCATCATCAAATTGAACTGTTGCGCCATATTCTGTGGCGTATTGCGTCAATATCTGCTTAATGACGGAAAGTTTAGGTCTTTCTTCTGTTAATATCCATAAATTTGTCATTCGTAAACACCTCCAAACGTATTATAGCAGAATAGTTTTAAAAATCAATGACTAATAGCAAGAAATCCCGATTATGAAAATCGGGATTTTATTTTGGTGCGTCTGATTGGATTCGAACCAACGGCACCGGACGTCGGAGGTCCGTGCTCTATCCAACTGAGCTACAGGCGCATAACATATAAATTGTAAAAAAGAATAACGGTCTATGCGACAGGGTGTATATTCGGGTGTATGTATTTCATACACCCTTAAATTTGCCCTTATAACAATCAAAAATATGTAATAAAGCAGTGAAATTCAAATGTTTTTACACATAGCCCATTTCCGTCGGAGGCTCGTGCTCTATCCAACTGAGCTACGGATACTCGTCGGGAGAAATTCCGATTCATTGCCCTTGGTTTTCACTCAAGGCAGATTTGCTCCGTTATCTCTCCTTCTTATATAATATTTTAATACGGTGGATTTAATCCCACATATTATACCGCATATCTCTTTACAATGCCAAGCAGAATTTGCACGACTTTGTGCATATCTTCTATCGCAACGCGCTCATCAAGGCCGTGGGCGTTCAGACCGCCCGTACATATATTGGGGCAGGGCAGACCCATAAAGGAGAGCGAAGAGCCGTCCGTACCGCCGCGAATGGGGAATATCTTAGGCTCTATGCCCAGCTCCTCTATGGCCGAAACGGCGTTATCCACCAAGTGCATATGCGGGGTTATTACCTCCGCACAGTTATAATATTGGTCGCGCATTTTCAATGTTAAACGCCCGCCGTACTTTTCGTTCAGCGCCTTGACGACGTTTTCAACAAACGCCTTACGCTCCGCAAATAAAGCCTTGTCATGCTCCCTTATAATACCGTGAACTGAGCAGCTCTCTACCCCGCCTGAGATATCGGTGACAAAGTAGTAACCCTCTCTGCCCTCCGTAGTTTCAGGCCTTTGGTCTGCGGGCAATAAGTTTATAAATTCGTTGGCCAATACTATGGCGTTAACCATTACCCCCTTGGCCTGGCCGGGGTGTATATTTCTGCCCGCAATCTCCAGGTCGAAGCAGGCGCCGTTAAAGGTCTCGTAGGAAATTTCGCCCACCTCCTCGCCGTCTACGGTGTAGGCAAAATCACAGCCGAACTTATTCAGGTCAAACAGCTTTGCACCGTGGCCGATCTCCTCGTCGGGGGTAAAGGCAATGCCGATTTTTCCGTGTTTAATTGTGGGGTTGTTCACAAGGTATTCGGCAAGCGCCATAATCTCGGCAACGCCCGCCTTGTCGTCAGCGCCCAGAATAGTAGTACCGTCGGAGGTGATTACACCCCCTGATATCTGCGGTTTAACCCCGTAGCCCTTGGGGTGGGACACTACGTCGATATGGGCAATAAAGCCAATCGAATACTCGCTTTGACAGTTTGCCTCGATTGCAGAGTAGACGTAGCAATTATCCGTCACCTCCGCCTTTAACCCAAGCGCCTCCAACTCCCCTGCAAGCATAACCGCCAAATCCCGCTGGCAATCGGTTGAGGGGGTGTTGTCAAAATTGTCCTCGTTGCTCGGTGTATCCACCTGAACGTACCTTAAAAATTTTTCTTCTACTCTTTCCATATAAATTTCCTTAAACTATAACCGTTTAATCGGCATATATATCGGGGTTAACCTGTCTTACTCCAGAATTACCCCGCCGCCCAGACAGCGCTTTTCGTCATAGAACACGGCATACTGCCCTGCGGTAACGGCGCGCTGCGGCTGATCAAACACAACTTTAACCTGCTCGCCGTCGGGGATAACCGTAACCTTCTGCTCCCCCTGGCGATAGCGGAACTTTGCCATACATTCAAAGGGGGATACAGGGGGGTCTATGCCTATCCAATTCAAGCCGCTAACCCTGCACTCGGCGGAATACAGCGGCGATTCGTCCCCGTGGGAGACGTATAAAATATTGTTATCCAAATCCTTTTTAACGACAAACCATCTGCCGCTTTCGCCCTTTTTTCCGCCCAAGTCAAGTCCCCTGCGCTGCCCTAACGTGTAGTACATAAGTCCGCAGTGTTCGCCCACCTCCTCGCCTTCAAGCGAGAGGATTTTACCCGGCTTTGCAGGCAGATATTCGGAGAGGAACTTTCGGAAATTGCGCTCACCGATAAAGCATATCCCCGTCGAATCCTTCTTTTTTGCAGTTGCAAGTCCGTTTTTAATTGCTATTTCACGCACCTCGCTCTTATCTAAGTCTGCAAGCGGGAACAACACGTTTGCAAGCTGGGGCTGGGTTACCTGGTTTAAAAAGTAGGTCTGGTCCTTGCCCGTATCCTTAGCCTTTAAAAGGTAGTGCCTTCCGTCCTCGGCATGCTCTATCCCGCAGTAATGCCCTGTCGCGATATAGTCGGCGCCCAATGACAGGGCATACTCCCTGAACGGTCCGAACTTAATCTCACGGTTGCAAAGCACGTCGGGGTTGGGCGTCCTGCCCGCCGCATACTCGGCTAAGAAATGGGAAAAAACCCGCTCCTGATACTGCTTGGCGAAGTTAACCGAATAATAGGGAATATCCAGAAGCGAACACACCCTGCGCACGTCGGCAAAGTCGCTCTCCGCAGTGCATGCGCCGCTATTGTCCTCCTCTTCCCAGTTGAGCATAAACAAGCCTATTACGTTGTAGCCCTGCTCCTTTAAAAGCAAGGCGGCGACGGAGCTATCCACCCCACCGCTCATACCTACTACTACAGTTTTCATAACATTAATTAATAGCGTTACCCCGCATATATATCGGGGTTAACGTCGTTAAGCACTCGCCTTACTCTTCTTTTTGGAACGCAATTCCTTTTCGATTTCCTCGCAGGTCTGGGCAAGCTCCTCTTCCGATTCGGCAATATCCACGTTGTCCAGAATATCCTGAAGCTTGTATTCGGTTGAAAGATACTTGATTGTCTGGAAGCCGATAATGGCGGTTAACGTGCCGTTAGCAAGTCCCTGAACCGAGCTGTCCACCACGGTGGAAATTATATCGCCCAATAGGGGCAGTCCCTTGATTGCATCGCCCATAGTACGCACTATACCGTTGCCTATCTTAATACCGCCAAGGCCGTATGCCATAAGTGAATTTTTAACTACCGCCGCGAAGATTTTGGCAAGCCTTCCTTCCGACGGGCGGAACCCGTACAAAAAGATTATGTCCTTAATCATCTGCAGATCGACGACGGCAATCATCAACGTATCGATTCTGCTGTCCTGTGAGAGGGCGGAGTACATTGCCGACTTTAACGCACTCTGAAAAATGACCTGCTTTGCGCTCTTTTTGACAGAGCCTGTGTACAGTGCGGTAAGCTGTTCTTTAATAATTGCGTCGTCTTTGAACTTTACGCCCGCCTCCAGCTTTTCGACGGTTAAGCTATCGTACCAACCCACGCCCGCAACGGTGTTACACAGCTCGACGATTTTTGTGGCGATTTCATACCTCGTCTTTCTGTTGTGGCGCTTAGCCCTGCCCGCCGACTTGTAGTTGACGTTGGTTATAAAGTGTTGGCTGCGGTAAATCTTGACGAGGGGCAATATGTAAAAGAGTACGAACAGCACCACGGAGACCGCCGCCCCCGCGTAACCTGCGTAGGGGTGAATTTCGTACAGCGACTTGCTTATGGAGAAAAAGCACCACGCAAATATAACGCCTACTAATGCGACAAGCAGGTACATAATTATCTTTGCCGCCTTGGCGTTTTCACGCTTAACGTACTTTTCCTCGTATTCGTAAATTGTCATTTTTGTCGGTGCATCAGTCGTTGCAGGCTTTGCATTTGCCTGACTGCCTGACCCAACCGTCTTGGGTACAACCGCAGCGGCGGCTACCGCCGCCTCATCTTTTTTATTCTTCTTCATAATTTTTTCCTACCTTGTTGGGGTATTTATATGCAGTGAATTATAAATCAATAGCAAACTTATATAACTCGGATTTGCTCACGCCCCTGTCCTTAGCCGCAGCCTTTAGGGCCTCTTTTTTATCCATACCCTGCTCCATATAGAAGAGGATATGCTCCCGTTCGGAGAGGGAGTTTAAGGGGCTTTCCGCCTGAGGCGCACCCTCTACAATCAGCACGTACTCACCGCGCTTTTCGCCCGTCAGGCCGTCTTTTAAGTTGAAGTGTTCAACCGTCTCGTGCAGCTTGGTTATCTCCCTTACGGCACAGGCGCGCCTGTCCCCGAATACCGAATACATAGAGGATATATGCCTGTCAACGTCCTGCGGGGCCACGTGGAAGCACAGGGTTAAGTCGACGTTTTTATACCTCTCCAACACGGCTTTCCTGTCCTTTTCCTTATCGGGCAGAAAGCCGATAAAGGCGAACCTGTCCGCAGGCAGTGCGGAGAGGATTAATGCGGATAAAAAGGCGTTGGCGCCCGGGATTACGGTGTATTGAAGCTCCGCCTCGCTCAAAGCCATGCAGACAACGTTGCCGGGATCGGATATGACGGGCATGCCCGCATCCGAAACGATTGCAATCTCCCTGCCCTCTTTTGCAGAGGCGATTATCTTCTCCGCCGCCTCCTTCTCGTTAAACTTATGGCAGGCAATCAACGGTTTTTTAATGTCGTAGGCGTTTAAAAGCTTGATAGTATGGCGCGTATCCTCGCAGTAGATCTCGTCGACCGAGCGAAGCGTTTCCAATGCACGGAGCGAAATATCCTTTAAATTGCCTATGGGGGTTGCAACAAAATAAATCATCTTGAACTGCCTCCGTTTTCAGGGGTATTGACAATGGTGGGCAATATTTCAATGGAGGGTTTGCCGCCCTTTACCCCCTCCGCCATTACCAGATAGGGCGGGGCGCTCTCGCTGCCTTTAACCAACTGCATGCGCTTGGGTTCAATGTTATATTTTTTCATGGTGTAGAATAGCTCCGCAGTCCTGTCTGCCCTGTTGATTATGGCTATTCTGCCCCCGAATTTTAATTTTTGGGAGGCAACGGAGATAATATCCTCCAAAGTTATGGTTATCTCCTTTCTGCAGATAGCCCTCTCGTATACGCAGTTATCGAAGCCGCCCCGTTCGTAAGGGGGGTTACACAGGATTAACGAAAACTTTCCGTCGTACTCCTTAGAGATATCCTGCAGCCTGCCCTCTTCTACCTTGACGTCAAAGCCGTTGACAAGCGCCGTACGCCTGGACATATCGGCAAGCGAAGGCTGAAGCTCGAACAGGGTTAAGGATTTTATATGGCTGTTAAGGCACAGAAAGTGAAAGCCAACCGCACCGCTGCCCGAACAAAAGTCGGCGACGTCGTCTTTGACCTTTGCCCTTGCAAAGCGGGATAAAAGAATACTGTCCGACGTGAAGCGGTACAATGATACGTTCTGTATTATTATCTTATCGTCAAACAGCTCCTCCGCCGTTTCCCCCTCTTTTAAGGGCAGGTTGGTTAAATCCATCTTTCTCTCCATAAATGCAGCCGAAACTATCTCCATCACTAACCGTTCTAAGCTGAAAAAATCTTAAGTAAACACCTCGCTGCACTTTTCTGCTTGGAAACCGAGGTACGGAGATTATTATTTCTGCCAGGACAGTAACACGGACGTATGTAAAGACCGTTCAACGTCGGCAGAAGTAAAAAGATTTATTCAGAAAAATCAGGTGATGGGGATTTTTTCGTCCGGTAAATTAAGAGGCGGAACGCACCCGCTCCGCCTCTTCATCTCTTGCCTGAAATTATTCGGCTTTGATTGCTCCGGTAGGGCAACCGTCTTCGCAAGCGCCGCAGTCGATGCAAACGTCAGCATCTACAACGTACTTGTCAGCACCTTCGCTGATTGCGCCTACAGGGCAGGTACCAGCGCATGCGCCGCAGCTTACGCACTCATCACTAATTACGTGTGCCATAACATATCCTCCATAAATTTTATTTGTTTGCCGCCTTGGTATTGCAAAGCGGTGATTTCCTTTTTGATAAGAGCATTTATCAACACTTCTTACCGTAACTAATTATATCACACAATTTTTGTCGTGTAAAGGGGTTGGCAGTTTTTTGCCTCTATTTTTTTAGGCGTTATTTTTCTGCCCTTCGCCGCTGTTTGCACCGCCCTTTGCCCCCTTGTTTTTGTTGTGGTGCTTTTTATGATTGCGGTTTGCATTGCCCTGGCCGTTACCGTTCTGGCCGTTACCCTGGTTGCCCTGGTTTACGTTCTGGTTATTACCTTGTCCGTTGCCGTTCTGGTTATTGCCCTGGCCCTTTGAGTTATGTTGGGGGTGCTTGCCGTTCTGGTTGTTTTGAGCGGGGGCAGGACTCTGGCCGTTATTCCCTGCGCCTTCACCCTTGCCTTGCTTTTGATTCTGCTTATGCTTTTTATTGCGGTTCTTACCGTTGCCCTGATTGGGTTCGTTTACCTTATCGCCGCTCTGCTTTTCACCGCTCTGTTTTTCACCGCTCTGGCGGTTTTGTCTGTCCTTATTGTGCTTGCCCTGGTGCTTATCGCCTGACTTGCGTTCACCGCTTTTTGCGTCGTCCGCTTCACTGTCCGATATGCCGTCCTTGTTTGCGGCCTCTTCAAGGATTAATACGTCCTCGCCATCCGCCTCTTCTTCCTCGTCGTCGCCGCCGACCGTGCCGATAACCTCGCTGCCGCGCATAAAGGAAATTTTATCGAGGGGGAAGTCCTTATAGGTTACGGACTCGCCCTGCTCAATCTTGACTTTAACCACCATCTTGAGCATATTGACGTTTACAACCATGCCCTTACCGTCGGGGGTAGTGGCCTCGCTGCCCACTTTAGGTACCTTTTTGCACACTTCGGCGTAGTACTCGTTTTCGTATGAGAGGCAGCACATCAACCTGCCGCACAGCCCTGAAATTTTGCTGGGGTTAAGGGACAGGCCCTGATTTTTAGCCATCTTTACGGAGACCTTCTTGGGTTCCTGCAGACTTCTTACGCAACAGCACTCCCTGCCGCAGGGGGCAAGGCCGCCCATAAGCTTGATCTCTTCCCTGATGCCTATCTGTCTTAACTCTATCCTCATATGGAAGGCCGAGGACAAATCCTTGATAAGCTCCCTGAAATCCACCCTGTTTTCGGCGGTGAAGTATACGGTAATCTTACTTCCGTCAAAGGAAAATTCGCAGTCGACGAGCTTCATTTCAAGCTGCCGAGCTTCAATCTTCTCCTTAACGGTTTTCATGGCCTCGCCCTTTCTGGCCTCGTTCTTTTCAAGCTGCTCCATATCCTTTTGGTTAGCAACCCTCACGGTGGGCATCAAGGGGGGAACGACCTGCTCGTCCTCCACTTCATGCACGCCCTCCGTGACAATGGCGTACTCCAGCCCCTTGGACGTTTCAACAATAACGCCCATGCCCTTTTCCACTTCCTGAGCGCAGGGAGCAAAGAAGTAGGACTTTCCACCGCCTTTAAATTTTACGCTTATTACTTTAGTCATATTGTTTTTACCTTATAAATCACGGCTGCCTGCCGCAACTTTAATCGCGACTTCAGCCGCGGATTGTATCGCTGCAAACGCAGCGTAATTAATCATGGCGTTAACCGTGAATTATTACCCGTTCAGCTTTTCCCCGTATTGAACAATTCCGATTAAGAGGTTGTACAAAAGTGAGGAAAAATTTGCGTTGAACTTAATATCCAAAAGCGCCTTGTTAATGCGTTCGACGGCATATATTGCCGTACCAACGCTTACCTTGCCATAGGCTTCGCCGCCGTAGGCACCGCCCTTGACAACGGCAAAATACCGCCGCTGCATTTCGCATAAAAGTTCCTTTTTATATTTAAAATCCCCGTATTTTACGGCGCACTCCGTAGCCTTAGAGAGGGTGTTGCAGGAACACAACTCCTCCGCAGCGGTGCGGACCTCGTCATACCAATCGCCCTTCAAAAGGTTTTGCGCTTCGCCTAAAATGCCGCCGCAGCTCTGAGCGGCCAGCCTGTTTTTGGGGTTGTCGCCCGCCCTCTGCAGGGCGGAAAAAATCTGCTCCTCGGAAAAGGGGGGTACCTCTAAGAGCTTTACCCTCGACATAACCGTATCGAGCACCGAAGAGGTAGACGTAACCCCCAGCAGGAAATAGACGCCTTGAGGGGGTTCTTCCAGAATCTTTAAAAGCTTATTCTGGAACACGGGGGAAGCTTCGTTAAATTCGCTTATTATAAACAGTTTTTTATCGTGTGCAACGGGCTTTATAGCACCGTCAGCAACTATCTGGGAGGCAGCCTCAACCGTCAGCTTTTTATCCCTTTCGGGGTAGACCTTCAGGTCGGTTAGGCTTTCGCTCTCAATCAAAGAGGGCTTATCGCTTAAAAAGAAACGGCGTGCAAACAGCTTAAGGGCGGAACGCAGGTTGACGCTGTCGCAAAAGTACAGCATATATGCGTGGGAAAGCTTGCCGCTAATGCCATCTCCGCAGAGTATTTTATATGCCGCCGTCTGTTTTAAAAGTTGTTCCATACCGTTTGCCGATTATATTTTTTAAGCTTAAATTATGCCCTTATCCCTGAGAATATCAACAATCTTCTCCGCCGTCTGGTACTTGGTGCCTGAGCAGTCAACGGCACATATGCGGGGGTGTTTGTCCAAAAGGGCAAGGTAGCCTGAATACACCTTTTCGTGGAAGGCAAGCCCTAACTGTTCAATTCTGTCATCCTCGTCGGCGCCGTGCTTGCGGGCAAAGGCGTCGGTGGGGGAGATGTTTAAAAACAAGGTTAAATCAGGGCGGTACTCGTTTAATGCAAAGGAGTTAATCTCGCTTATATACTCCTCGCCCAACCCCCTGGCATAGCCCTGATAGGCCAGCGAAGAGTCCACGAACCTGTCGCAGATGACGAGCTTGCCGCCGGCTAAAGCGGGTTCGACAATCTCCCTTAAATGCTGAATACGTGCAGCGGCGTACAGCAACGCCTCGCACTCGTCGCACATGGCGGTGTTTTTGGAGTTTAAAATAATCGAACGTATCTGCTCGGCCACGTCGCTGCCGCCGGGCTCCCTCGTTACGATATAGTCAACGCCCAACTCGTCTAATTTTTGGGACAGAAGGCGCACCTGGGTACTTTTGCCACACCCTTCGCAGCCCTCGAAGGTTATAAATTTACCCCTCATTTTTTAACCACCTTAATCATTCCGTCCTGCACGCCGAAGGTGCTTTTTGCAGTTGAAAGACAGGCTACGGCCTCTTTCGTCACTATTTCACCTGCAACCAGAATGGGCATTGACGGGGGGGATATCCCCACGTTATCCGCACACATCTTGCCTATTGCGCCCTCTAAAGGTACCCATTCGTACCTCTGCTTATAGGCGTATAAAAAGCTGTAGGTCCTGTCGGCTTTGGGTATCCGAGGGAGATTGACGTAGGTATTGCGGAGCTTCTTGTTTGCGCAAACTGAAATTAAAGCGCTCTTAAGCTCCATAGCCGAATAGCCGTCAATACTCGGCGAAAGGTAGAAAAGCAGGTACCTACCGTCGTTCATCTCGGGATATATGCCCTTCTTTTGTAAAATCCCCTGTGCGAGATAGGGGGAAATTCCTAAGGAAGCAAAGTCTATGCAAAGCTTGCTCCAATCGGGCGTCTGGTAGACGGGTATACCCTTTAAACCTGCCTTAAGCTCCTGACAGATAACCTTGGCTTTTACAAGCTGTTTGGGATTGTTTACAAAATATTTAACACCGTACTCCACACTCGCCATGATGGGATAGCTGGGGGAAGAGGTACGGAAAATGGACAGCCCCTCCTCTGCGCGGGCAATGAGTTTTTCGTTGTTCACGCAGACAATCGAACCCTGGGTTAAGGTGGGCAGACATTTATGGGCGCCGTCCGTCCAGATATCGGCATAGAGGCTTGCGTGATACTTCCTGCCCTCGTTTAAAGCGAGGTGCGCGCCGTGCGCGCCGTCCACGTATAATAGCCTGTTATGCTTTTTAAGAACTTCTGCATACTCCTCCAGGGGCGCCACGTTGCCGTAGTAGTCGGGGGAGGCGATAATCATACCCGAAATATTGACGTCGTTGACGATAAGCGTCTCTATCAGGTCGGGCGAGGGAGGGGTTATTATACCTTCCACCTCTTCACCCTGAACTATAACGGGTTCAACGTTTAATATTCTGCAAGCATTGAACACGCTCTTGTGTGAATTGCGGGGAACGATTACCTTGTTGCCGTATGCCTGAGCG
>JBJFAG010000101.1:0-3876 GCA_051887795.1 Candidatus Coproplasma sp.
GAGAGCTTTGAGTTCTTCAAGCATTTAAACAGCATACTCCGCAGCCGTACCGACGCCTTCCTGATTGCAGAGGACTCCTCTATAATTCAGGGCATAACCGCACCCGTAAAGGACAACGGCTTAGGCTTCGGATTAAAGTGGGATATGGGCTGGATGAACGACACCCTCTCCTACATAAAGAAGGATCCCGTTTACAGGAAGTATCACCACTTCCTTATGACGCATACGCTTGACTATATCTTCGACGAACACTATATCTTAGTACTCTCCCACGACGAGGTCGTATACGGCAAGGGCAGTATGTTCAACAAGATGCCCGGCAGCAGAATGGATAAGTTCGGAAGCTTAAAGGCGTTCTACACTATGATGATGGGCCACCCCGGCAAGAAGCTCTTATTCATGGGTCAGGACTTTGCTCAGGAGAAGGAGTGGAATTTCAAGACCAGCCTTGACTGGCACCTCTGCGACGACCCCGGCCACAGGGACGTTATGGACTGCTACCGCACCTTGTTACACCTGTATAAGGAAAGGCCCGTTCTCTATAACGACACCAGCTATAAGTCGTTCGAGTGGATTGAGAGCGGCGACGTTGCCCGTTCGATATTCGCATTCATCAGGCGCAACCCCTGGAACTATAACGATGCGTTAATCTTCGTATGCAACATGACGCCTATGGGCTACTCCAACTACGGCGTAGGCGCACCCGTGAGCGGCAAGTATAAGAGGATTTTCTCCACCTATCCCGAGGGCAATTTAATGGAAGTGGAGGCGGAAGAGACGCTCTGCAACGGCAGACCTTATAAGCTTTCGTTCACCCTTCGCCCCTACGAGGCGATAATCTTCGAGGTGCCTTACCACGAGAGTACCGAGCAGGAGAAGGAGAGCGAGAAGAAGGAAAAGACGAGGGTTAAGAGGGAGCATAAGGCTGTAAAGAGCGACGTGTCCCACATTCCTTCGGACGAAGTCCCCGAAAGCTTAGCAGAGAAAAAACCTGCAAAGAAGAGGACTTGTAAGAAAAAGAGCTAAGTAAGTAATATCGGGCGGAGCATAAATTGCACTCCCCACAGCTTTAAAAACGGGCGAAGATTTTTGGTAATCTTCGCCCGTTTTATATGGATAAACAGCCTCATTGAATAAACAGCCCCTCGGAATAAACAGCCCCTCGGCCTTGCCGAGGGCTGTCAGTCTTTTGCGGTAGGTAAAAACAATTCCGATATCATTATAAATATTTTTCGCCCCACGCCTTCATTGCGGTAAAGACGTCCTTCAGCTCCCTTGCGCTCTCGGTTGAAGAGTATTCCACGTGGGGCGGTATTTCGTTAAACTGTTCCCTCTTTACAAGTCCCATTCGTTCCAAATTGCGCAAAGCGTTCATCAGGACGGTGTTGGAGATGCCGGGGATTGCCTTGCGCAGTTGGTTAAAGCGCATGG
Organism: Candidatus Coproplasma sp.; assembly: GCA_051887795.1. Classification (GTDB taxonomy): domain Bacteria; phylum Bacillota; class Clostridia; order Christensenellales; family Borkfalkiaceae; genus Coproplasma. The sequence continues at coordinate 1,432 of JBJFAG010000101.1, forward strand.
TTTCGTGTCTGCCCAGCTCAAATAAAATCAAGGCGTTCCACTTGCCCTGAAAAATTTCAATAGTCTTATAGACGGGGCAGTCTGCAATTTCTTCGGGCAGGTTGTCTATGGTCTTGTTCATAATTGTTCCTCCACGGTAAGGTTAATATAACTTAGTTAGTTAAAAATCAGTACTTGACAAGTATTTCTTACTATGATTATAATTTACGCAAAGGTTGTTGTCAATGCATACATAAGCCTTTTCCCCAAAAAGAATTACTATATAAGGAGTGACAAAATGAATACGTTAGAAGCAATAAGAAGAAGGAAGAGCGTACGTACCTACAGAAGTAAACCCGTTGAAGCCGAGAAGATCAGGACAATCGTCGAGGCGGGCAATATGGCGGCGATGACGCGCATGGCTGGGCAGGTGTACTTTAACGTAATAACCAACCCCTCGGTTCTGCAACTCATCGTCAGCGGAGCTAAGGCGGAGATGCAAAAGACGGGCGTTGAAATGCTCGTTAAGGTTGCGGAGGATGAAAGGTTCAATCCCATCTATAACGCACCCGTCGGGGTGGTCGTTTCGGTCGGCAAGGCCGATTCCCCCGACGTAAAGGAAATGGGGATAGCCAATGCGGCGTGCGCAAGTGAGAACATGTTGCTTGCGGCAACCGAATCAGGGCTGGGTTCCTGCTATCTTGCAAGCCCCAATTATGCCTTTAATAATCCCGAAATCGCCGCTGCCGCTCAGCTGCCCGTGGGTACCGTTCCCGTGTCGTTTATCGTGTTCGGGTACACGGACGACGTCGTTCCGCACGCTCCGCGCCCTGAACGGCCTGAAAATATTATCTACGTCGATTAAAAATTTAATAAACGCTTACGAGTAAAAACAGGCGTTCTCCCAATGATGTTTAAAGCTATGACGCCTTAATATCGCTCAATTATCTTGACCAAGCCTACGGGGTTGTGCTATAATAACCAATAAATTAACACAAACTATTTTACTGACGATAGGAGGATTAAACCGTGACAGTCAGGGAATTACAGGATAAAATTATACAGCTCAAAAGGGAGACGGACACCTGCATTTTAGCACACAGCTATATGTCGCCCGATATCTGCGAGATTGCGGATTTCACGGGGGACAGCTACGCCCTGTCGGTTAAGGCAAAGACTACTCCGCAGAAAAACGTCATTATGTGCGGCGTGCGCTTCATGGCGGAGACGGTTAAAATGCTCTCACCTAATAAGAGGGTGTACCTCGCCAATCCCACGGCGGGCTGCCCTATGGCAGAGCAGATGGGCAAGGAGGAGATAGAGCAGGTTAAAAAGATGTTCCCCGGCTATGCGGTAGTCGCCTATATCAACACCACGGCTCAGCTTAAGACCATTTCGGACGTGTGCGTAACCTCGTCCTCCGCAGTTAAAATCTGCAAGGCTATCCCCGAAGAGAATATTCTGTTTATTCCCGATATCAACTTAGGTACCTTTGTCAAGAACCAGGTGCCTGAAAAGAACTTCAAGCTCCTTTCAGGCGGCTGCCCCACCCATGCCAGAGTTGACGAGGAAGAGGTAAAAGAGGCTAAAGCCGCTCACCCCGACGCACTCTTTTTAGTTCACCCCGAGTGCCGCCCCTCGGTTGTTAAGTATGCCGACTACGTCGGTTCGACTTCGGGAATTATGGACTATGCGATAAAGTCGGACGCCAAGGAATTTATAATTGGTACCGAAAACTCCATTTTGCAGCACCTGCAATTAAAGTGTCCCGATAAAAAATTCTATCCCTTATCAAAGGACTTGGTCTGCCACAACATGAAGGCAACTACCCTTGCGGACGTCTACAACTGCTTAAAGGGCGAGGCGGGTGAAGAGATTATTATGGACGAAGAGTTGATCTCCTCCGCCGTAAAGTGCATTAATAAGATGATCGAGTACGGCGGTTAAAGAGGGGGAACGGGCTTTATGATGATAACTACAAAGGGCAGAAACGCCTTGAAGGTTATGCTTGATTTAGCTCAGCATAACGACGGGAGCAACGTCTCCCTTGCCGATATTTCAGAGAGGGTTAAGGAGTCGCAGAAGTATTTGGAGGCCACCGTTGCCTCGCTGTCTGCGGCGGGGCTTATTCTCTCGGCAAGGGGTAAGAGCGGGGGATATCGCCTTGTCAAATCCCCCGAGGAGTATAACGTGGCGGAGATTGTCTGCGCTGCGGAGGGGACGCTGTCGCCCGTGTCCTGTCTGGACGCAGGCTGTTCCAAAGCCGATGGCTGTTTAACCCTGCCCTTATGGCGTGAGTTGGACGAAGTTATAATGAACTTTCTGCGCAGTAAAACTTTAGCGGATTTGTTGAAATAATTGCGTATATCTCTCCGATAACTGCACACAATATTTTTATCGGAGGTAAATTATATGAGACTTAATTGCGGAGATACCTGCCCTAAGAGCGGTACCTACAAAGTAGTT